>JASLED010000034.1 GCA_030151255.1 Flavobacterium sp. | reverse complement strand
GTGGCATCGAGTTTGATGATATTCATATAAAATAGTATAGCCTATTCGGAAGCGATTCATTATATTTGAGTCCAAAATTAGGAAACATATTTTTGTTAAATTAGAAAATTTAGATAAAATCAATAAATGACAAACAAAATTATCAACAACGACGAATTGATTGCAAATATTATCAAAGGAATTGAAGCCGTTAAAGGAGAAAACATACAAATTTTAGATTTAAGAGAAATCGACAATACACCTTGTGACTATTTTATTATTTGTGACGGAAACTCAAACACTCAGGTAAATGCTATCGCTGGTTCTGTACAAAGAGTTGTATCAAAAGAACTTCATGACAAACCTTGGCATGTTGAAGGAGAAATAAGCGCAGAATGGGTTTTGATGGACTATGTAAATGTTGTTGTACACGTATTTCAGAAAACAATACGCGAATATTACAATATTGAAAGTCTATGGGGCGATGCAAAGATTACGTCAATTAATAGTCAATATTAAACTTTAAAAAAACATTTTCATGGCAGGTAACATAAAACCAAACCAGAATAAACCGAAATTTAAACCATGGATTCTCTACGCTAGTATTGTAATCATTTTTGTGGTTTTTAATTTCTTATCAAACGGTAGCGGAATCGGCGATTCTAAGCAACTTAGTTTATCCAAGTTCTTCGATTTTTTAAATGAAGGAAAAATAGAAAAAGTAGAATTTAACCGTTCTGTAGCAAAAGTTTACCTTACAAAAGAAGCTTTAAAGAGTTCGGAATTCGAAAATTTACAAAAAAAATCTATTCTTGGTAAAGAAAACAACGGACCGCAATACATTACTGAAATTGGTAATTCTGAAATCTTTCAAAAGAAATTAGATGAAGCTGCCGCTGAAAATAAAATTCAAGATTATAAATCTGAACCCGATAGTAATTGGGGCGATTTATTTATCAACTTCTTACCAATTATCATCATTATTGCTTTCTGGTTATTTATGATGAGAAGAATGACAGGAGGCGGTGGTGCTAGTGGTGGCGGACAGATTTTTTCAATCGGAAAATCGAAAGCAAAACTATTTGATGAAAAAAATGATGTAAAAGTAACATTTAAAGATGTTGCTGGTTTAGAAGGAGCAAAAGACGAAATTGTTGAAATTGTTGAGTTCTTGAAAAATCCAGAAAAATATACTTCAATTGGAGGTAAAATTCCAAAAGGAGCATTATTAGTTGGGCCTCCAGGAACAGGAAAAACATTATTAGCAAAAGCAGTCGCTGGAGAAGCGCAAGTTCCATTCTTTTCGTTATCTGGTTCTGATTTTGTGGAAATGTTTGTTGGAGTTGGAGCATCACGTGTGCGTGACTTATTTAAGCAAGCAAAAGAAAAATCACCTGCTATCATATTTATTGATGAGATTGACGCAGTTGGTAGAGCACGTGGAAAAAGTAATTTCTCAGGATCAAACGATGAACGAGAAAATACATTAAACCAATTATTAACAGAAATGGATGGTTTTGGTTCGCATACAAACGTAATTGTATTAGCAGCAACTAACCGTGCAGAAATTTTGGATAAAGCCCTTTTACGTGCCGGTCGTTTTGACAGACAAATTTATGTTGATCTTCCAGATGTAAAAGAGCGTGAGGCAATCTTTAATGTTCACCTAAGAAATATTAAACGAGTAGATAATTTAGATATTGACTTCTTGGCTAAACAAACACCAGGTTTTTCTGGAGCGGATATTGCCAACGTTTGTAACGAAGCAGCACTTACCGCTGCTCGTAAAGACAAAAAAGAAGTAGATATGCAAGACTTCTTGGATGCTGTGGATAGAATTATTGGTGGATTGGAAAAGAAAAACAAAATCATCACTCCAGAAGAAAAGTATGCAATTGCAATTCACGAAGCAGGTCATGCTACAGTTAGCTGGATGTGTGAGCACGCTGCACCATTAGTAAAAGTAACTATTGTACCGAGAGGACAAAGTTTAGGAGCAGCTTGGTACTTACCAGCAGAAAGACAAATTGTAAGAACAGAGCAAATGCTTGACGAAATGTGTGCCACTATGGGAGGAAGAGCAGCTGAAAAAGTTGTTTTTGACAAAATCTCTACAGGTGCATTAAGTGACTTAGAAAAAGTAACCAAGCAAGCAAAAGCAATGGTAACGATCTACGGATTAAACGATAAATTAGGAAACATTACTTATTACGATTCATCAGGGCAAAGCGAATACAACTTTGGAAAGCCATACTCTGAAGAAACAGCTAAAGTAATTGACGATGAAATTTCTAAACTAATTGAAGGACAATACGAGCGTGCACAAACAATTTTGACTACGCACAAAGACAAATTGATTCAATTGGCTGATTTACTTTGTGAAAAAGAAGTAATTTTCAAACAAGATTTAGAAAATATATTTGGAAAAAGACCTTTTGAAAGTGAGGAATTAGTTGAAGAGATAATTCACACTCAACCAACTACAGACACTGATTTATCTTAGTCTATAACAAATACAATAGTTTACATATAAAATCTTAACTTAAAGCTCATTTAAGTTAAGATTTTTTTTATCTTTGAGTTTATTATTAAAAACCATATTATCTCTGTACAGTTTGTATGAGTTTTCTAAAAAAGTTAATTAACACGTTTCTATCACCAAAACAAATTGATGAAGTTGAAGAAGATAAAAGTCAATATCTTCCTGAAGCCGTTATACCCGTAGATGAATTATTTACAATTAACTTTAAAAACAACGGAGGTAAATTTCTGTACTGTGAAACTCAAGAAGAACTTACAGAAGCTTTTATCAATATTTTAGTTGAAAACGATTGGTTTGAAACAGAAGCTTTAACACACGAAAAGCAATTTCATTCTTTACTTAGAAGTAATAATGTAAATTTTATTCAATCTAAACAACCTTCATTTTTCGTTTCGAGCTGTGAAAGTTTAATTGCAGATGATGGAGCAATTTTATTTTGTGACAGGCAATTAAAAGACAACAAACCGCATGACATTCCTGACAATATTATTATCGTTGCGGCAACAAGTCAAATTACAAGAACAAAAAGTGACGGCCTTAGAGAGATTAAGAAAAAATACAGCCATGCTATTCCTAGCAATATTACAGCTATTAATTGCTTTAATCCTTTAGCAAACAAAGACTTTTTAACTTACGGTCGATCGGCTAAAAACCTATATCTATTATTATTAGAAGATCTCTAAACATATGTCTGAAACAGTTAAAAGAGCAATATCAGGAGTAGTTTACATTGTTTTGCTTATTAGTGCTACACTTTATAGCGCACTTACCTTCAAAATCCTTTTTAGCATTTTTATGCTTATTGCTGCATATGAATTTTCAAAACTTATCAAACTTTCTAAAGTTTTATGTTTTGCCTTAGCAGCAGCTACAATAGCAGCTATTTTTCAAACAGAAATTGCACTTCCTATTGACATTTTTGTAATAATTACAACACTTATTCTTATTGCTATTGCGGCAGAATTGTTTACTATCAAAAAACCAAATAGAAGCTTTTTTGTAAAACTAATTATTTTTATAGGTTATGTTTTAGGTACATTTACTGCTCTTATCCACTTACCATTTACCACAGAAGGATACAAACCACAAGTAATTATTGGTGTACTTATTTTGGTATGGACAAATGATACTTTTGCTTATATTGTTGGTAAACGTTTCGGAAAAAATAAATTATTTGAAAGAATATCGCCTAAAAAAACAATAGAAGGATTATTAGGTGGTATATTATTCGCAATTATAGCATCAATTGTACTAAGTTTATATTTTACATTTTTTAGTGTGTATATTTGGATTGCAAGTGCTATTTTTGTCGGACTATTTGGTACGCTAGGTGATTTAGTAGAATCGCATTTTAAAAGAGAGGCTGGTGTAAAAGATAGTGGAAATATAATGCCAGGACACGGCGGAATACTTGATCGTTTAGACAGTATTTTATTTATTTCTCCTTTATTATATATTATTTTTCAAATTCTATAACTATGTTTCACAAAGAAGGAACTAAAATTATTTTTTATTCATTAGTCATAACTGTGGCTATTATCGTATTATTTGACTATTTCATTACTATTGAATGGTTGAGAATGACGCTTTCGTCAATCATACTAATTCTATTAATTTTAGTGCTTCAATTTTTCAGAAATCCCAACAGATCAGTTACCCCGCAAGAGGATATTATTCTAGCACCTGTTGACGGTAAAGTTGTTGTAATTGAAGAAGTATACGAACCAGAATATTTTAAAGACAAACGTTTAATGGTTTCTATTTTTATGTCGCCATTAAATGTACACGTAACAAGATATGGTTTAAGCGGATTGGTAAAATACAGCCAATACCACGCAGGAAAATACTTGGTAGCTTGGCACCCAAAAGCAAGTGAAGAAAATGAAAGAACAACAGTTGTAATAGACAATAAATATTTTGGTGATATTATGTATCGTCAAATTGCAGGTGCATTAGCAAAGCGTATTATAAACTATGCTAAACCTGGCATGCAAGTAGTACAAGGTGCAGACGCTGGATTTATTAAATTTGGTTCCAGAGTA
The DNA here is from genome assembly GCA_030151255.1 of Flavobacterium sp. Taxonomy (GTDB): domain Bacteria; phylum Bacteroidota; class Bacteroidia; order Flavobacteriales; family Flavobacteriaceae; genus Flavobacterium. Next base: position 34,798 of record JASLED010000034.1, on the reverse strand, counting down.
GATTTATACCTTCCAATAGGAACACAAATAGATGTTGTTTTAAACCAAAAAGCAATAGGAAATAAAACGGTAATTGCAAGAAAACGGTAATGAATAACCAATTAGATAAAGACTTTACAGAAGCATATAATAAAATTTCGAACGAAGCTAAAAACTTGGCTCCAGACGTTATGTTACGTATTTATGCTTATTATAAACAAGCTACAAATGGGCTAAGTCATCATGATTTTGATGAAATGTCTACCGATTTAAAAAAAGCTTTTAAATTCAATGCTTGGCAGCAAATTAACCATCTCTCGGCAGATGCAGCAAAAAAAGAATACATTAAACTAGCTAAATCAATTCTACAATACTAATGAATAACAAAAGCTCGTGTTTCTACCTTTTATCTTTAATCATTGTTATTACACTTTTTTCTTGTGGTAAAAACAATGAATTAGTGGAAGTAGAAATTCCTAAGAGAGAAGAATTCATTGCTCCAAAAAAATCAGAATTTGATATTTCAAATGTAAAAACAAAACAAGGACCATTTGAAATGTTTAAATTACCTTATACTTATGAAGAAGTAGGTGAAATTTTTGATCCAGAGGAAATGAAAATGCATTATCAGCTTATTCATCTTGATTATGCAAATGCATTAAACACAGCTTTGCATAATACAGAATTAGTTAATGATAGTTTAGTTGGTATTTTAAACAAAGTTCACAATACTGAAGACAAAATAGCTCATTTAGCAGGAGCATTCTACAACCATAACTTTTTTTGGCAATCAATTTCTAAAACGAAAACAACATCGCCAAATGCAGATTTAATTAGTTTAATTAATCAAAGTTTTGGTTCATACACAAATATGAAATCAGACATAGTAACACGAGCTATGGATTATAAAGGTGTTGGATGGCTTTGGTTAATAAAAGATCGTGCTAATAAATTGCAATTAGTTATAACCAATAACAATCTAAATCCAATATCACTTAAATTAGGTACGCCTCTTTTAGTTATAGATCTTTGGGAGCACGCTTATTTAACCACTTATAATGGGAATAAAGAAAAATACATTAAAGCTATTTTACCTCATCTTAATTGGGATTTTGCAGCAAGTAATTTATCAAAATCATTATAATATTAATAAACAATAAAGTCCGACAAATGTCGGACTTTATTGTTTATATTAATCTCTAACTCCTTTTATCCAATCTCTAAATCGAGTGTATTGTTCTACAATATAAGATTCATGTTCATCTTGTGATTCTTCAGGAATTTCTCCTTCTCTACCCAATGGTAAAATATGTTCGTAATAAGTTCCTTTCAAAATTCGTTTTAAAAGTGCTTCTCCCGCAAAAGATTTATCATCATTTAACGTTTTCGTTGCCTTTAATAAATGACGAATATCATATTGCATTGGACTAATATCTGGCACTTGTTTATTTAAATTCAATAATTCATATACTGCCAATCTTGCTGTTCTAACAGAACTTTCCATTGTAAATACAACATCATTATTTGTTTCAACAAACTGTCCCACTAATCCAAGATTTTTACATCCTTCAGGCACCACAGCCGGACGATCTCCTTTTGCACGAGGCATAAACATAGATGTAATATAAGGCATATAAGCAGTGCGTACAATTGTATTTTCAATTACATTATCAAGCTTATCTAAAATACCAATGTGATAGCACAATTCTGTCAAAATTTCATTTCCTGTACAAGCAGGCATTGTTTTCTTAACGTAATTTCCTTCCTTATCCATAAACAACGCATATACCCAAAGTACCAAAGTATCATCTGGCTGATCAGGAAAATGTGGTTGTCTATTGCAAGTAAAACTCATCAACCAATTAGAATCAGTAATTGTAATGATTCCTCCTGTTACAGTTTTTCCAGAATACGGATCATTTACAGCATATTCTTTCAACTTATCAATAAGTGCCGATGGCTTACAAGTAAGTGTTGCTGACTCCCATGATGATTTTTCAATGTTTGTACAAAATTTTTCTGGATTACCAAAAATTGGGCTTTTTGCTGCTAAATTTTTCCACAACATCCATCCTGGGCTTTTTCCGCTTGTAGAATTATCAACTTTTAAAATTGGAGAAGTTGTATTTGTTCCATAAGAAGTATCTTCTGTCATAGAACCTGTTGTAACAATTACAAAATCATTTTCGGTAACAGAAATAATTTCTTCCTTATTAGCATGCTTTGTAATTAATCCTTTTACAACCTTTCCTTCTGTATTAATTTGTAAATCTAAATCAGTAACTAATGTTTTAAATTCAAACTTCACACCTTTTTCTTTTAAATAATCTTTTAAAGGGCGAACGAATGTATCGTATTGATTGTATTTTGGAAAAACCAATGATGATAAATCTTTCAGTCCATCAATTAAATGAAGAAAACGATGCATATATAGCTTAAATTCTAATAAACTATGCCAGTTTTCGAAAGCAAACATTGTACGCCAAAAAGTCCAGAAATTACTAGCTAAAAAAGTATCGCTAAAATATTGCTCTATAGATAAATCATCAAGATCTTCTTTCTTTTTAAGCAATAATTTTACAATTGCTAATTGATCTTTTTTATTTAAACCAAACTTACTAAAATCCTGAACAATACCTTGGTTGTGAATTAATCTCGATTTTGAATAATTTGGATCATTATCGTTCAATAATCTATATTCATCTAAAACACTATAAGGCTCTGGCAATTCTAACGCCGGAATATCCTGAAACATATCCCATAAATTTTCATATGCCATTTCCATTTCACGTCCACCTCGAATAAGATATCCATCATGCGGATTTCCTGCTCCGTCTAACGATCCGCCTTCAATAGCTAAATTTTCTAAGAAAATAATATTTTCGGCAGGCATTCTTCCATCTCTAATAAAATAATAAGCTGTTGCTAAACCAGCTATTCCACTTCCTACAATATAAGCTTTAGAATTTTCTAATGATTTATTTGGAATGGCCTTATTTCGATTATAATTTCCCATTTGATCTGCAAAAGGCATTGTTTTTTTTGCAGTATTTCGTGGAGTTTCCTTACTTCCATCTGGCTGATGATCAACATGATTATAGTCTGTAGATGCTGATAAAACTTTATCAAATTTTGAGGTATCTATTTTCATACTATTATATTTATTAAAAATATTTATGATTGGTGTTATTTTGAAAATATCATATATCATAAACTTAATAATTATTTATTAAAAACACGTTAAGCCACTATGAAAAGTTTAATATTTTTTCATTTTAAAAACATTAAGTTTCTTATCAAATAAAATCTAAATAACTTACACTTAATGAAGCATTTAGTTTATTAAAATAAAATATTCCTTTTTTTAAACGATTTAAGTTGTTTATCTAGATTTAATCGTTGTATATTTGCACCACAATATCGCGGGATAGAGCAGTAGGCAGCTCGTCGGGCTCATAACCCGAAGGTCACAGGTTCGAGTCCTGTTCCCGCTACAAAGCCAAAAACCACTTCAAATGAAGTGGTTTTTTTATTTTCACTTATTCAAAACCAATAAGTAGCCTATAAAAAAAGGCAATACATAAATTTTGTATTGCCTTTTTTTACTTTATAAATATTTTCATTAAAAAGGTACATCGCTGTCATCGCCAAAAACATCTCTACCAGATGGTAAAGATTGTACCATTGATCTATTATTTTCTTTATTTTCATTTAAAGAAGATGAATAAATTCCGCCTCCGAAAGATTCACCATCAATTGTTAATACATCTTCTTCAAGATTATCAAATTTACCAAACATTCCTAAGAATTTTAGACGGATATTATCCAATCCACCGTTTCTGTGTTTGGCAATTATAAATTCGGCTTGTCCTGCTGTTGGAGAGCGTTCTTCATCATCCCACTCTTCAATTTTATAGTATTCTGGACGATAAATAAACGATACAATATCTGCATCTTGCTCAATAGCTCCAGATTCCCTTAAATCGGACAATAACGGGCGTTTTGAAGTACCACGCGTTTCTACCGCACGCGATAGCTGCGACAAAGCAATTACAGGCACATCCAACTCTTTTGCCAATGCTTTTAAATTTCGAGAAATAGTTGAAATTTCTTGCTCACGGTTTCCTCCACCTTTAGAATTTCCGCCCGCAGTCATTAACTGCAAATAATCGATAATTATCAATTTAATGCCGTATTGTGAAGCCAAACGTCTTGCTTTTGCGCGCAAATCGAAAATAGATAAAGAGGGAGTATCATCAATAAATAAAGGTGCTCTTTCTAAATCTTTTACTTTTACGTTTAGCTGTTCCCATTCGTGTTTTTCTAATTTTCCAGTACGAAGTTTTTCTGAAGACAAACCTGTTTCAGAAGAAATTAAACGAGTAATTAGCTGTACTGATGACATTTCTAATGAGAAAACTGCTACACCTGCACCAGAATCAATTGCAATATTTCTTGCCATTGACAAAACAAAAGCTGTTTTACCCATACCCGGACGAGCCGCAATAATAATTAAATCACTTGGTTGCCAGCCCGAAGTTAATTCATCTAAACGATGAAAACCTGTTGGCAATCCGCTCAAGCCTTCTTTTTTGCTAATCTCTTCAATTCGCTTTTTAGCTTGCGCAACTAATGTTTGAGCCGTTTCAGAGCTTTTTTTGATATTTCCTTGTGTAACTTCATACAACCTTGCCTCAGCTTTATCTAGCAAATCAAAAACATCTGTTGTTTCGTCATAAGCATCTTCAATAATTTCGTTGGAAATACGAATTAAGCTACGTTGAATAAATTTTTGAAGAATAATGCGAGAGTGAAACTCAATATGGGCTGATGAGCTAATTTTTTGGGTTAGTCCTACCAAATAAGCATCACCGCCGGCAATATCTAATTTTCCATTTTTTCTCAACTGAGCCGAAACAGTAAGTAAATCTATGGGTTGGTTACCAACAAATAACTGATCTATTGCTTCAAAAATATACTTATGTCCTTCTTTGTAAAAAGCATCGGGTTGTAGAATATCTATTACCTCATCAATACCTTTTTTATCAATCATCATTGCACCAAGCACAGCCTCCTCAAAATCAATAACTTGAGGCGGTAGTTTTCCTTTTTCTAAAGCTATAATTTCTTTAGAAAACGACTTTCCAATTGGTCGTATATCTTTTGCATTCTCCATAGCACAAAAATAATTCTTTTATATCAACAGAATAATTAATTACTACAATTATTCTGTTTTATTGATAAAAATATAAGTCTACAATGAACAAAAAAAATCCGAGTTTAAAAAACTCGGATTTTTTTTGTTTTTATTTATTATTAACTTTTATATTCTCCCATTTCGAAGTACTTATCCATACGTTCTTCTAATAGTTTCTTTACAGACAAAGCTGCTAAATCTTTATACGTTGTTACAATATATTTTCTTACAGCATCAAAAGTTGCTTCTCTATCTGAATGAGCTCCTCCTAATGGTTCTTGAATTATATCGTCAATTAACTTGCTCTTTTTCATATCATAAGAAGTTAATTTAAGTGCTTCGGCAGCTCTTTCTTTATATTCCCAACTTCTCCATAAAATAGATGAACAAGATTCTGGCGAAATAACTGAATACCAAGTATTTTCTAACATCGTTACACGATCTCCAACACCAATACCTAAAGCTCCACCTGATGCACCTTCTCCAATAATAATACAAATAATAGGCACTTTTATACGAAACATTTCGTAAATATTACGAGCAATAGCTTCTCCTTGTCCTCTTTCTTCTGCTTCTAATCCTGGATATGCACCTGGAGTATCAATTAATGTAATGATAGGAATATTAAATTTCTCTGCCATTTGCATTAAACGCAAAGCTTTTCTGTATCCTTCTGGGTTAGCCATACCAAAATTTCTAAACTGTCTTGTTTTGGTATTATAGCCTTTTTGTTGCCCAATAAACATAAAACTTTGATCACCAATTTTCCCTAAACCACCAATCATTGCTTTGTCATCTTTTACGTTTCTGTCTCCGAAAAGTTCTAAAAACGTATCTCCACAAAGTGCCTTAATGTAATCTACAGTGTAAGGTCTGTTTGGATGTCTTGATAATTGAACCCTTTGCCAAGGTGTCAAATTTTTATATATATTCTTTTTTGTTTCTTCTAATTTTTGCTCGATTTGTGAGCATGTATTTGATACATCTACATCAGACTCTTCTCCAATCAATGTACATTTTACTAATTGCTCTTCAAGCTCTTTTATAGGAAGCTCAAAATCTAAATATTCCATTTATGAATAAATTTTAGTGTCGTTTACGAACTACAAAGATAAAATTTTCCTGTATATAGTCACACTATATTTTAGCAAGTTTTTTCCTTTCGCGTTTTTTAACGATAATGTTTAACACTACTGTACTTAATATAAGTAATGCACCGATGTAAAATTCGATGCTCATTTTTTCGCTGTCTTTAAATAATAATATTGCCATTAGAATGCCGTAAATAGGTTCCATATTTACAGTTAGCATTACTGTAAAAGGCGTTAGAAACTTCATAACATATACCGATCCTATAAAAGCAAAAGCCGTACAAAATGTTCCTAATATGATTAACCATATCCAATCTTGCAAGCTTAGATCAAAAAATGATGCCGTAAAACTACCTGAAACACCAAGATAAATTGACAACAACAATAAACCTCCAAGCATTTCATATAAAGTTATGATAGATGCTGAAGATTCTTTAGCTAACTTTCCGTTTATAATTGAAAAAATCGATGACAAACAAGCTGCTGTAAGTGCTAAACAAATTCCTGCAACATATTGTGTACTAACACTAAATATTAAACCAATAGCACAAACTACAATAAAGCCAAAGAACACTTCGTAGGCAATTATTTTTCGCTTATAAAATATTGGTTCTAATATTGAAGTAAAAAAAGCACCTGTAGAAATACAAGCTAAGGTAACCGAAACGTTGGAAACTTTTATAGCCCAAAAAAATGTAAGCCAATGCAAGCAGATTATTACACCTGCTCCTAAAAATTTCCAAAGATTACTTCGGGTAACTCCCATATATTGTCTTTTTACAATAAACAACAAAAGAAGTGTAACCACTGCAATACTTGTTCTGTACCACACAAGAGGCAAAGCATCTAAAGTAATTAAATTACCTAAAATAGCTGTAAAACCCCAAACAAAAACGATTAAATGTAATAGTAAGTTACTCTTTAAATTCTCTTTACCTGCGAGCATTGCGTAATAAAAATAAAGCTAAAATTGAAAATGCAATATTGGGAAACCAAACTGCTATTAATGGCGATATACTTGAGGCTTCTGCTAAAACACTAAATATTTTATCAAAAAACACATATATAAACGCAAGTGCAATACCAATTGCTAAGTTAATTCCCATTCCTCCTCTTCGTTTCATAGAAGATACAGAAACGGCAATAATTGTAAGAATAAATGCTGATACAGGTACGCTATATTTTTTATACAATACGACTAAATGTACGTTGATATTAGAAGAACCTCTCATTCGTTCTTTTTCTATAAAACGATTTAATTGGCCTAATGTCATTGTTTCGGCAGCATAAACAACCGGACTCAAATCGTCAATATCAAAATCTAATTCTAATTCTTTAGAATCTGCTGTTTCAATAATATCATCATGCTCGCCAATATCACGTCGCATATAATCATACAACGTATACATTTTTGTTTCGCTATTCCATTCTATTCTTCTTGCTGTAAATTTATACAACAATTCATTTCCTTCAAAATGTTCTAACGAGAAATTGAAACCAGCATTATTTGAATAATTAAAGTTACTAACGTAAATAAAATCATTTTCATTAATCTGTTTATATACGTTTTGACTTTCGCGTACTTGATCATTCTTTAAATATTTATAACGAAAATCGTTATATCCTGCACTAGCCTTAGGCACAATATACATTGCCATTGCTAATGATAGAAGCGATATTAAGGTGGCTCCGATTAAATATGGTCGAAGAAACCTTCCGAAAGAAATTCCAGAACTTAATATAGCTACAATTTCTGTATTATTAGCCAACTTTGAAGTAAACCAAATAATGGAAATAAACAGAAATATAGGAAATAGCATATTTGCAAAATAGATTGTAAAATCTAAATAATAACCTAATATAGGTTGAAGCGGAACTTTATTTTCGAGAATTTTATTAATTTTCTCCGAAACGTCAATTACAATTCCAATTGGCACAAACAATAAAAGCATTACAAAAAATGTGGCTAAATATCGCTTTAAAATATACCAGTCTAAGATTTTCATTTGCTAACTATTTCCCTATTAAATTATAGTCTTTCTCCTAATTTCTTTACCATTTTGTTTTTCCATTCTGAGAATGTACCTGCCAAAATTTGTACACGTGCCTCTCTTACAAGCCACATATAAAAACCAAGATTATGAATAGATGCGATTTGTTTTCCTAACGATTCATTAGCTGCAAACAAGTGACGTAAATATGCTTTTGAATATTCTGTATCTACCCATGTATGTCCCATTGCATCGATTGGAGAAAAATCATCTTCCCATTTTTTATTCTTGATATTAATGATTCCTTCAGAAGTAAACAACATTCCGTTTCTTGCGTTACGCGTTGGCATTACACAATCAAACATATCAATTCCTAAAGCAATATTTTCTAAAATATTGATTGGCGTCCCAACTCCCATTAAATATCTTGGTTTATCTACTGGTAAAATAGCTGTAACAACATCCGTCATTGCGTACATTTCTTCTGCTGGTTCACCAACAGACAATCCGCCAATAGCATTTCCTTCTGCTCCAACATTAGCAATATATTCTGCCGATTGTGCACGCAAATCTTTGTATGTACTTCCTTGTACAATTGGAAATAATGTTTGTGAATATCCGTATAATTCTGGTGTTTTTGCTAAGTGACTCACGCAACGATCCAACCATCTATGCGTCATGTGCATTGATCGTTTTGCGTAGCGATAATCACAAGGATAAGGTGTACATTCGTCAAATGCCATAATGATATCAGCCCCAATAGCACGTTGTGTTTCCATTACGTTTTCTGGAGAAAAGAAATGATAAGAACCATCAATATGTGATTTGAACTTTACTCCTTCTTCTTTAATCTTTCTGTTTGCAGATAAAGAATATACTTGAAAACCTCCTGAATCGGTTAATATATTTCTATCCCAATTCATAAACTTATGCAATCCGCCTGCTTGCTTCAAAATCTCAACTTTTGGACGCAAATACAAGTGATAAGTATTACCTAAAATAATATCGGGATTAATTTCTTCTTTCAACTCGCGTTGGTGAACTCCTTTTACGGTAGCCACAGTTCCGACTGGCATAAAAATAGGCGTTTCTATAACACCGTGATCCGTTGTAATTTTTCCAGCACGCGCACGTGACTGTACATCAGTATGTAATAATTCGAACTTCATATCATCTATTTACAGCTTGCAAAGATAATTTAAAAACTACTCATCAGCCTTACTTTTACTACAATTTTATGACATCTAAAAAAATCGATATTTAAAGATTAAAAAGACTACAATGGGCGCACCAAATATTGCAGTAATTGCATTTATTGGAAAAATAGTATCTCCTCCTACTTGAGTTAATAAATCGCACAAAAGCATTATAGCACTTCCTAAAAGTACGCAACCAATTACCAAAGTATAATGCGTGCTTTTTCGGTATAAAATACGAGTCATATGAGGTACCGCCAACCCTATAAAAGCAATTGGACCTACAAAGGCCGTAGCTGCTCCAGCTAATAAACTAGCTATTACAATAATTAAATTTCGAGATTGCTTAACATTTACACCTAAAGAACTTGCATAAAAATCGCCTAATAATAAAGCGTCTAATTTTTTAATAAAAAACAACACTAACACAAGTCCTAAAATCACTGCAAATGCATAAATATAAATTTTATCTGCGGTAAGGTTTCCTAAACTTCCAGAAGCCCAAAGTGTAAACATTTTTAACTGATCTGCATCGCTAAAATAGCTCAAAATAGCTACTATTGCATTAGCAAAACTACCAAACATTAATCCGACAATTAACACAGTTACCGAATTATTTACTCTATTTGAAACTGCTAAAACAACCAGTAAAAGCAACATACTACCTAAAATTGAAACCAATACCAATGTATACCCCGAAGTAATATAAGGCAATAAAAACGAAGGTAAACTTGCACTGCCCATTATTACAAAAGCTACACCCAAACCTGCGCCAGAACTTACGCCTAAAACATAAGATTCTGCCATAGGATTTCTAAAAAGTGTTTGCATTAATAAACCGCTTACCGAAAGTGCAATTCCTGTAAGTATAGCAACAATAGCTTTTGGTAATCTGTATTCTAAAATAATATATTGCCAAGAAGTTTTTTGCGCTTCACCTCCTGTTAAAATAGAAATTACTTCGTTAAATGGAATTTTTACCGCTCCAAATGAAAGATTGCAAACAAAAAGAAACGCAACCAAAACACACAAGAATAACCACCAAAGCTGTTGTTTCATATTTATTGCAATTGCTTATAGAAAAAAGGTTTATAATTTGGCAATAGTTCTGGATGAAATATCTTTATTAAATCTTTCAAAACTACATCTGGGCGCAATGGGCCTAGTTCATAAAAAACAGTTCCTCCATTGGCGCCTTTTGTTAATGCCATCGAATATATTTTTTTATGTTTAAAAGCGCTAAATTGTTTATAATGTGGATTTGCTTTTTCTAAATCGCTTAATGATTCATAATGACCAGGATTAATCCAAAAATCAGCATCCTGAGCTTTTTCAAACACTTTTTCAAATGATAAAGCCAAACTACCTACTCCTTTTGTATTTTTCCATAAATAATCTGCTTGCGCATTGTCAAAATAAACACTTGCCCAACTATTTCCTTCTGGCAAATACCAAACATCAGAATACATTACACCGCTTAAAACAGTTGGTTTATTCTTTACATTTTTTACCAATGTAAGTGTTGTATTATAATCTGCTACAACCTTGTCAAAAAACGAAAATGCTTCTTGTTTTTTATCAAACAACAATCCAAAAAGTTTAATCCACTCTGCCTTGCCTAATGGGTTTTGTTCTATCCAATCGCCATTATAAATAACAGGAATACCTGCATTTGTTATCGTTTGCAATGCTTTATTTTCGCTATCCATTGCAAAGGCTATTAATACATTAGGCTGTAAATCAATAATTTTTTCTACGTTTAAACTTTCATTTTCGCCTACTTCTTTTACCTTTCCTTCAGCAATAAATTTGGTTACTTGCTCACTAGATACATAATTTAACCCCGCAAAACCTTTCAAGGCGCTTATTTCATTTAATATCTCAAGTGCTGGTAAATGGGTTGTTGATGTACAAACTATTTCCTTAATTGGAATTTGTATTGAAGGATATTTTTGCAACGAATCTGGTAATTTCACCTGATCTTTGTGTAAAACATAAGAAAAACTTTGTTTTGCATTTACCCAAGGCTGGTGAATTGTAACTACAGAAAAATCGTTGTATTCTCTTATTGAGAAACCTTTTGCATATTCAATTATATTATCGCTATTGTTATGCAATTGTTCGGTAGCATTCTGATTTTTACAACTTGTAACTATAAAAAAAATCATACTCACAAGAACATACGAAATACGTTTTATCATCGTTTCTATTATATCTAAAACAACAAAAATAAGATTAAAAATTAAATTTGATTTAAAGCATGTTTTTTTTGAACACAAAATTGAAAGTTTAAAATGAAATATTTAATTAGAAAAGTGATCCTTTTATAGAATGACAGAAAATGTCTTACTGAAAATTTATTCTAAGCTTAATACGATATTTTCGGTTAAATGAAGTATTTTGAATATAAAAAATATTTTTTGACTAATAATTTTAAAGATTGACTCTTGTTTATTTAAGAATATAATTTAATTTTGAGACGACTTAGAAAAATTAACTTTTTTTTAATCTTTTTAAATCCCACTAAAAACTATAATAATACGCAACAAAATATGAAAAGACTATTATTTTTAGCCCTATCCTTGTCGATACTGTCAACTTCTTGTACAACATCTGACGATCCGTTTGTAGAAAAACCAAATACTCCAGTATTAAATAATGGTTTAATTATACTAAACGAAGGAAGTTATAATGCCGAAAATGCAACCGTTGGTTTTACAAGTTGGAATTATGACGAGTATTTTGATAATGTTGCAAAAATTTCTAAAGAGAACTTAGGAGATGTAGCACAAAGCATGGCTTTTAAAGATGATAAAGCTTATGTGGTTCTTAATAATTCAGATAAAATTGAAATTTTTCATCGCTATACTTTTAAACACATTGGTACAATTACAGAAGGATTAAATCAGCCTCGTTATATTGCTTTTGCAAACAATAAAATGTATGTAACTAACCAAGGGAATAACGCTGTATCGATTTACAATCCAACATCAAACGAGTATATAACTGATGTTGCAGTAGGAAGCCCTATTGACCAAATTCATGCTTGGAATACAAAATTGTATGTGCAAAATGCAGCATTTGGCATTGGAAAAAATATTGTTGTGATTGGAGAAGATGACACAATTGAGAAAAAGATAACATTAGAAGAAGGATTACAAGGAATGGTAATCTTAGGCGATTTTGTTTATGCTATTTCTAGTAATAGCTTTAAATCGTTTTTCTATAAAATCAATGCAAATACAAATACAATTGTACGAACGTTTTTTTCTACTATGAATCCTGAAGCAAAAAATTTGCGTTTAGACAATAATACAATGTATTATACAAGTAAAGAAAAAGTATTTAATTGGAGTACAACTGATATCAACGCACAAGAAAATGCAGTTGTTACTACAAAAAACTACAATGAATATGCTAGTTTTTATGGTTTTAATGTTATAAACAACATTATCTATACAGCAAATGCAGGTGATTTTGTAAACAGCAGTACAATTACCATTTACGACTTAAAAGGAAAAGAAATAAAATCATTTCAGGGTGGAATTGCCACTAACAATTTCTATCCAAACTTTAAACAATAATAAAAAAAAGAGTCGTTTCCGACTCTTTTTTTATGTCCGTATTTTTCAGTTACTTGTTAGTAAATAGAAAACTGTGAAATATTCATTTTATTTTCTATTTTTACTTTGCATTAATCATTATCAATAACTTTAAATGAAAAACAAAAAACACATTACCTATTTCATTAGCAGTATTATCATCATTGGATTAGTTGTTGTTATTGTTCAATCAAATTACATCAACAATAAACAACAAGATAAAACTATAGAAGCTAGCAATAACTTAGGTAGTTTTTCTACTCCGGAAGTTGCTTACAATGAGTGTAAAGCTATTTTATTTGAAGTTTCGAAAGCGATTAATAAAAATACCAAAGAACAGTAATTATGAAGAAAAAAATCAACTATTCTATATTGTTTTTATTTGCACTTTTATTTAGTTCAAATTCATTTGCTCAGGATGTATTTACAAAATTTGAAAAAGACAAGAACATAAATAGCGTTATTGTAAACAAAAAAATGTTTGAAATGATGGCTAATGTAAAAGTAGAAACAACCAATCCGGAAGAAAAAGTTTACTTTGACTTAATAAAAAAGCTAAATCATTTACGTGTTTTTAATGCTCAAAAAGCAGAACAGCAAAAACAATTATCTGGCACTGCTTTCGATTATGTAAGAGTAAATAACCTAAAAGAAATCATCAATAAAAAAGACAGCGAAAGCACTATTATTATTTTTACTGATAATACTGCAAACAACAAAATAATTTCAGAACTTGTTATGATTAATGAAAGTACCAACGAAACCATTTTAGTATTAATTACAGGAAATTTCAGTTTAAAAGAGCTTTCATCGCTAACAAAAAAAATGAAATTACCTTTGGGTAATACACTAGATAAATTATAAAAAAAGCTTCTCAACAGAAGCTTTTTTCTTTCCATACAATTCATTATTCTATGAAAATTAGAACTCGATTATCGTTACAATTTATTGGATTATTTGCCATTCTGATTTCCATTTTAATCACTTCAATTTACTTTGTAGTTGCCAATCAATGGTCTAATAATTTTTTTAGAGAATTGGAAGACAGAGCCATTACTGTTGGGCATAATTACTTGGCTGAAGATAATTTTACGAAAGAAGAATATCAAGAAGTTCTCAAAAAATTTCCACGCACTTTATCTAAAGAACAAATTAGAATTTATACCGTTAATTATGAACCAACTTACATTGATGAAAAAGATTTAAAATGGGATAAATTATTCTTACAACAAGTTATACAAAAGAAAAAAGTACAATACAAAAACGGACAAGAATATGTAGTTGGTATTTATTACAACGATAATTCTGGCAATTATATTATTGTTGCAAAAGCCTTTAATAAAATTGGCGAACAAGCATTAGCTCAACTAAAAACCATTATGATATCAAGTGCATTTATTGCTTTGTTAATTGCTTTTGTTTTATCTCGTTTTTTTACAACATCAATTCTAAAACCTATTCAAAGCATCATTAATCATGTGCAAAACAAAAACGTTGAAACATTAATTCAACCTATTCCTGTTGATCATATGTCAAACGATGAAATTAAATCACTAAGCAAAACCATCAACAATTTATTCAAGCGTTTACACATTTCGTTCGACAATCAGCAATCATTTGTATCACACGCCTCACATGAGCTAAAAACACCTATTGCTGCAATGCTTGGCAACGCAGAAATTGCTTTGAGATACGAACGCAGCAAAGAAGAATATCAGGAAGTTTTACGAGGAATTGCCAAAGATGCCATACATATCGATCACATTATAAGCAATTTACTAGCATTATCAAAACTTAACAATTCTAATTTTGATTCGCAAGAAAACTCATTTGAAGCTTTTTGGTGGATGACAATAGATACCATTATTGCCAATGACTCAACTATTAACTTAAATTTCAATTTAAAAACAAAAGAAGATTTAATGACATTGTATTTTAAAGGCAATGTAAATTTATTGGCATTAGCACTAACAAATGTTATCCACAATGCACATAAATTTTCGCATCAAAAACCGATTGATTTAATTTTAAATACCGATAATAAAAACATCATCATTACTATAAAAGACAAAGGAATTGGAATTAAAGCCGAAGATATTGATAAGCTGTTCTTACCTTTTTTCAGATCGAGTAATGCCTTATCTGTTCAGGGTACGGGGCTAGGTTTATCACTTTCACACAAAATTATTGCTCTGCATAAAGGACTACTAAAAATTTCTTCAACAATTGATGTAGGAACAATAGTTGTAATCAAAATACCTAAAATAAAACACTCCTAAACATTTAATATTTAGGAGTGTTTTTATATTTTTTTTAACCTTCAAATTCACCACAATCATGTACATCAAAACGAGTAATCTGACTGCTTAAAGTATAGAAGAATGCTTCTCTAAAATACGTTTCTTCTATATTATCTCCCACAACTGTTAACTTATAAACAACAGGACTTTCTTCAATTTTCTGAAAAGAAAATTCATTAAATGCAGTAATTACCGTTAATTGATCTCCATTTAATTTTAAATCAACTATTTTAAAACTTATTTTTTTATCCTTATCACAAGCATTAATCAGCGTTATTTGCTCATTATCCAACCTAATGTTAGCTATATCACAAGCATAACAAACTCCACCAAATTCTAACCCATATTTTGAAACTACTTCATTGCTTTCTTCATCAAGTAATTCTAAAGGAGTTAATATTTCACTTGATAATTGTAAAAATATTTTATCAGATGCTACTTCTTTTCTATCAACAGCTTCTTGCTCTGTAATTTCTGCTGGAACTGTATTTTGTCCTTTTTCTTTACAAGCCACTAATAGTAACCCTGTAAAAAACAACATTATTATTTTTTTCATTTTTTAAAATTTTCATTTTAGCAAAAAACAAATTTATCAATTATTCTGCAATTAAATACAAAATCATCAAGGTGCGGATAAAATATTTATTGAAAACTAACTACGTTAAACAAATACCAATTCTCATTCATTTTTTTTCTATATTTAATGCGTTTATTAATAATCACTAAAGTTTATTTCTGATACTTATAAACACAATCTCTTTAACTATTATTTTCTCAACAAAAAATGCGTAGTCTAAAAAATATTTTATTATCATTTGTTTTACTACTTGTTTCTACAAGTACGTATGCCCAAGAATTGCCTAATCCTGTTTTATATCCTTTTGAATTATTTGCGAAAGGAGCTATCATTCATCCTGATCCTTTACCCGAGAGATTAGTTAGATCATCAGATAAAATGGAACTAAAAGATATTCCTCAAAAAACTCCTTATCGAACAGTTTCTTATTTTGATAACGGTAATTTATATACGTTACATGTGCTATTTGGAGAATCAGAAGAAGGATTATCTTTTGAAGATTACGTGAAAATAAGAGAGTTATTAAAAGAACTTTGGAAAATATATCCTAATTTAGAATACAACGGACGATACCATAAAAGTAATAAATCTTGGATTTGGGAAACGTCTGGCTTTCGTATAGAATGGATTTACCAAAATCAACCGAATTCCACCGACAAAAAAATGGGATGGCTATTTTTCTATTCAAGACAAAAATTTTCTGAAAACTATAATTTTTAACAACAAAACTTACTCACTCCAAATCCAAAAAATAATAACCATAAACTTTAGGTGCATTTTCATCTGCTGCTTGTGGCGCATCGTAGGTTTTGTACACCACTTCTCCTAAAGTAAAATCAACAGGATGAGCAAACATTGGTCCGTCAAAACAAAAAGTATGAAATTCGCCGTTTTCGCCACAAGGATCAACATTAGCGGGTAAATCTGCTAAAAAATCCCGATCGATGATTCTGCCTAAAAAGCTTTTATCCAAATACTGCTCGTTCACGCAAATTACGATGGTTTTTAAGCCTGCATCAATCATTTCCAACAACAATTCTTTGGTATTGCGTTGCCACAACGGAAAAATACCACGCATTCCAATAGTTGCTAATTGTTGTTCGCGAAACAGTTTTAAATCTTCCAATAAAATATCGCCATACACACTATCAACAATTTCTTGATTTTGATAGCTTTTGAGCTGAGCAGTTACCAAAGTTTCATATTCTTCCATCGAAACTTTTTCGGGCAAATAAAGCACATCTAAAGGCAAACCCAAAGCAGCAGCCTGACGTTGCACCAATGGCAAGCTAATTCCGTGCATTGATACGCGCTGATACACTTCATTTACCGAAGTTAACAATCGAACTACTTCCCATTCCGTTTGCTGACTCAAAACGTATAAAGCATAAGCTGCATCTTTCCCAGAACTCCAATTAATAAAACATTTCTTCTTCAAACTTAAATTTTATTATAATTTATATTAATAATTATTATATTTGATTCAATAAAATTAACATTCCTTTTATTATGACTAAACAACCAAAACTAATTATCCCACAACAACCGATCGACAAATTGCTTATTACTTGCACAATTTTGGTGCTTGTTGCCTTTGTTGCGACTTGCGCTTATTATTACACCTTTTTGCCCGACGAAATTCCGACGCATTATAACTTTGCTGGAAAGCCAGATGCTTATGGCGATAAAAAAACTATTTTTCTAGTTCC
The DNA here is from genome assembly GCA_030151255.1 of Flavobacterium sp. Lineage (GTDB taxonomy): Bacteria > Bacteroidota > Bacteroidia > Flavobacteriales > Flavobacteriaceae > Flavobacterium. Next base: position 17,156 of record JASLED010000034.1, on the reverse strand, counting down.
GGCTATTGCAGTGATTATTGCTATTCCAATGCTTATTATATCCAGAAAACCACATTTATTTAATTATCCTGTAACCATTACTCCCGAAAACGCACAAGCACAATATACAAAAGCTACACGATTAATTAACATTTTAGCATTAATGACTACCTTAGTCATGTTTTTTATCGAAATACAAACGATAAGAACAGCTTTAGGTAAAGCTGACGGATTAGGAGATAGCTTTATTTATATCTTCTTTGCATTAATGTTTATACCAACTATTTTCTATCTCGTTTCAATGAAAAAATCAGCAAAAAAACAATAAAAAAAGGCTTGTCGATCGACAAGCCTTTTTTGTATCTATTCAATTGGATTAGATTTCTCTATTAATATCCCACGCTTCTAAAATATCCGCTACGCGTTTTACGAAAGAACCACCTAATGCTCCATCTACCACACGGTGATCATAACTGTGCGATAAGAACATTTTTTGACGGATTCCGATAAAATCTCCTTCTGGAGTTTCGATAACCGCTGGTACTTTTCTAATTGCTCCTAAAGCTAAAATACCTACTTGTGGTTGGTTGATGATTGGCGTTCCGAACACACTTCCAAATGTACCCACATTCGTTACTGTATACGTTCCTCCTTGTGTATCGTCTGGTTTTAATTTACCTGCTTTTGCACGGTTTCCTAAATCGTTTACCGCTTTTGCCATACCTACCAAGTTTAATTGATCTGCATTTTTAATTACCGGCACAATTAGGTTTCCATTTGGTAAAGCTGCTGCCATTCCTAAGTTGATATTTTTCTTCTTGATGATGTAATCACCTTCTACAGAAATATTCATTCCAGGAAAATCTTTCAATGCTTTTGCCACAGCTTCCATAAAGATTGGAGTAAACGTTAATTTTTCTCCTTCTCTCTTTTCAAATGTGTTTTTAACTTTATTTCTCCAGTTAACGATATTCGTAACATCTACTTCAATAAATGATTGAACGTGAGCTGAAGTTGATAAAGACTGAACCATATAGCCAGAAATCAACTTACGCATACGATCCATTTCAACAATTTCGTCTCCTCCGTTTACAGAAACTGGAACTGCTTTTGTAGCCGTAGCTACTGGAGCTGCAACTTTTGCAGGAGCCGCTTGTGGTTTTGCTACTACAGGTGTGTTTGTATCTTTGTTAGCTACAAATGCTAAAATATCATTTTTAGTAACTCTTCCGTCTTTTCCTGTTCCATTAATTGCTTCTAATTGAGAAAGAGAAATTCCTTCTTCTTTAGCAATATTTTTCACTAATGGAGAGAAGAATTTTTCAGATGCTGAAAAATCTGCTGCCGTTGCAACTGTTGTTTGTGCAGTTTCTACTGCTTTTTCAATAACTGCTACTGCCGGAGCTTCTTGTTTTGCTGCTGAAGGAGCAGCATCTCCACCTTCAGTTTCAATAATAGCTATTGTTTGTCCTACTTGAACAACATCATCTACTTGAAACAATATTTCTACCAAAGTTCCTTCTACTTCTGATGGAACTTCGCTATCAACTTTGTCAGTTGCGATTTCTAAAACTGTTTCATCTGCTTCAATACGATCTCCTACATTTTTCAACCAGTTTGTAATTGTTGCCTCTGCAACACTTTCACCCATTTTGGGTAATTTCAATTCGAACTTTGCCATATTTATAACCTAAGGTTGTGTTTCTTAATTCAAATTACAAATTTAATAATATTTTGGACTTTTTAAACGTTAAAGTAAAATTATCAATCTTCTAAAATTAACACTTCTCCTTTACCATTACTATCATTACTTCCTATTAAAAAATGAGAATTCATTGGTTTAATCTTATAAATTATTTGAAGGTTATTATTTTTAGACATAAAATCTATAATTTCTTTATTTGTTAAAAAATTCCCATCAAATATTACCTCACTTACACTTCCAATTGCATTTACTTTATTTGAAATAACCTCTTGCAATTTTGCTAAATTATCAATTCTAATTATTTCTTTTTTTGTTGAACCAGTTGAATGAACTGGACCTAATTCAACATTACTTACCCAAAATCTCTTTCGGATATTTATTACCTTTTGTCCGTTTTGTTTTTTCTTAAACAACAAAAATAAAAAAGAAATTGATTGCATTAAAACATCAAATAAAATTGATGGTTTAAAATGTTTTTCATAGAATAATTTGGTGCCTTGATGAAAACGCTTTACGTACTGACTATCTTTTACTGTACTTTCTCCTTTGTAATGAATAATCGATGCATTGGCATAATAATAATTTTTATACCCTGCTTTCAAACTTCGATAAGACAAATCCGTATCTTCTACGTACATAAAAAAATCTTCGTCAAAACCTCCAAGCGAAAGATAATGCTCTTTGCTCATAAACATAAATGCGCCTACAAGAATTTCTACCGCACCGTTTTCGTTTTCATTTAAATGAGCTGCATAATATCCGTTCAATTTGGTTTGATTCGGAAACAAGCGATAAAGACCTAAAACCTTCATTAAAGAGCGCCAATATGTAGGAATTCCTCTTTTAGACTCTGGCAAAAATCTTCCTCTTCCATCAATTAACTTACAACCAACTATTCCTGGTTTTTCTTGGCTTTGATAATAAGTAATTAATTGAGTAAATGTATCTTCTGCAACAACTGTATCTGGGTTTAGAATACAAACGTATTTTCCTTTTGCATGTGCTACGCCAATATTATTACCTTTTGGAAAACCAAGGTTTTGTTTATTCTTTACATACAAAACATCTGGAAATATTGTCTGCATTAAAAGATCGCTATCGTCTGTAGAATTATTATCTATAACTATAATTTCAGCATCTAGATTTGTAATAGCTTGCTGAACTGATTTTATACATTGTTCTAAAAAGTAACGAACATTATAGTTTAAAATAATTATAGATAATTGCATTTGGCAAATATAATAGGAAACAGCTAAGTTATACCAACAATGTTGAAAAACTCAACAAAATATAATAAAAAAAGGATAATCATTAGATCATCCTTTTTTTTCATATTTAAATAATTGAATTATTTTAATGCTTCAATTGTTTTCTTTGCAAAACTATTTGAAGGATCTAATTTCAATACTTTATTAAATTCTTCGATAGCTTCTTTATTTTTGTTTTTATTTGCGTAATATGTAGCAATTGATGTATAAGCCTCAATTACTCTATCTTTATTACTAGCATCGTTTAATTCATTTTTCTCTGTCAATACACGAATAAAACCTTGATAATCTTCAAACATTTTATCATATGCGTCAACCGAATCAATAAATCTATTTGCACGAGCTTTAAAGAAATAAGCTTCTTCTGTTAATGGAGATGCTTTAATAACGCGCTCTAAATAAAAATCTGCTTTTTCTAGTAATGCTCTACTGTCAGCTCTATCTCCTTCTCCTAACAAATAATACGAATATCCAACATAATAATTATCGTAAATATAACCTGAAGATTCAACAACTTCTGCAGGTATACTTAAAACATCGATAACTAATTGGTATTTTTTTTGTCTGAAGAATTCTAATCCAAAACGATAAAATTCACCTGCACTAGAAACTTGTACCTTAATAGCATCTTTTAAGTGATTCAATCCTTTGTGGTACATTTCTTTGTTTTCTCCATCTTTAGAAACTCCTATTTCTGCTAATCCAAGATATAAATAATCTCTTCCTGTAGCATTTAAGTTTTTAGTTTCTTTTAAATAAATGGTTAAAAACTTTGTCAATGCATCAACACTAACTTGGTAATGTTTATTTTCATAAGCTGCATAACCCAAATATCTGTAGATACGAGGATTTACTCCTTTAATATTTTGCATTGATGATGCTACTTTTTCTAGCTCAACATAGTTTTGTGTTTGAACTAAAAAATCTGCATAACGCATTTGTGCATCCATAGAATTTCCACTTGCAGCTACAAACTTTTTAAAGTTTTCATCTGCCTGACGGATTAATTCTTGTTCTTTATTAACGTTTACTTTTGACCACATATAAGAAATTTCTGCAATTTCTCTGTATGCTGGCGCGTAATCTGGATTAGTAGCTAAAATTTCTTTACAAGCTTCAATAGCATCTGAATAAGCTCTTGCGCGCTTAGTAATCATTGCTAATTGAAGTTTCGCTTCAATTAAAGTATTGTCATAATCATAAGCATCTCTAAATCGAGCATAAGCATCATTTAAATTCTTTTGATCTAAATAAGCACGTCCTAATAGCAAATTAGCCATTGCATTTTTAGGATCTTTTTCTAAAACTTCGGTAGCTATTTTCTGTGCTTCTTTTGCATTTGGATTTGTAGAATTCAAATACGCAGCAGCAATTAATAACTGCTCGTCAAAATCGCGCTTTTTAATTTCTTTTTCAGCTTTAGCAAAATTTGCAACTGCTTCTGTTGGACGATTATTATCTAATTCTATTTCTCCTAAACCAATATAGTTTAAAGAGCCTTTTGTTTTTGCTAGAATACCTTGATCGAAATAATATCTAGCAGAATCCGCTTGATTTTCTTTCAAAAAAACATCTCCTAAAAAATAATAGTTGCTCCCTTCATTGGGTTTCTGGCCAATCAGTTCTTTTAAAATATGCTTCGCTTTATCAAATTGCTCAGCATTAATTGCTTTTTTTGCTTCATTGATGTTCTGAGCAAATGCGAAAGAACTACTTAAAGCCAATGTCAACAATGAAAAAGAATACTTTTTATTCATAATATATTGTGTTGATTTATATGTAAATTTATTTTTTCATTTCTTTTGATACTACAATTTCTCTTTGAGGTGCCATAAAAGGACATAATCCCGAATTTAGCATAATTCGCTGACCTTTATAGCCTGCAATATATGAAGCAAAACCTAAGCCCAAACCATGTTTACCGCTAAAATCCCAAACATATAACTTACGCGTTAATGGATATAAATTTTCTGCGATATTATTTTGACTTGGTTTATAATAATTATTATCAGTTAAATTTTTAACCGCCAAAACCTTTACTTTTTCTATGCTAGGTGCCAATGATTTATCAGGTTGAGTAAGCCAATTCAGCCCAATTACACCTATTGCTTTTGGATTTTTAGCTACATAATCTACTACTTCTGCTGTGTTTTTTAAAAAATAAGCATAATCTTTTGGAAAGCTATCAAAACCTGTTAAACGCATAAAATCAATTACCACACTAGAGTTTGGATTATCAAACACCAAAAAAGAATCAGATTCATTTAGTTTATTATCTTTAATCTTACTCAATATTTTTGTATAATCAACAATCGAATCATTTGAAGATTTACTTGTAACAAAAACTATTGCATCTCTTCCAAAATAAGTGATTTTCGGCACAACAACACCTTCATAATGCTTCTTTTCATCTTCTGTCATCGTTCTTGTCATCACAGCAGCACGCAAAGAATCTGAAAGCAACAAATTAATTATTTCTTTCTCTGTTTTTGGCAATAAATCCAATTTTATTCTATCGTACTCTTTTTCAAAAACAATAGCAACATCTTCCACAACCGGAAAAATTGATTCGTCTACTGGTAATACTAAATTTCCACTTACTGGCGTTTCTTCATATATTTTAGCCGTATTATCTTTTACAGCTTCTTCTCTTTTATTTTTACAATTAAACAGTGTTATGACAGAACCAAACACTAATAATATTGTTATTATTTTTGTATATAATTTATTTTTAAACATAACTTAATCGTTACAAGATATTTATTTATAAAATATGTTTTGACTAAGATATATATTCTTTACAGAAAGGAGAAAACAATTACAACATTTAACAAAAAAAGCTTGCGAAAATTTGAAATAACTAAGCCAGGTTAATTTTAAGAAGAATATATATCGAGGTTTTTCCAATAAATTTAATATTTACTTTTTTACAATTATTAATGGTAATGTAAAAGTAGATCTAACTTTTTTGCTATTATAAATTTCAGGAATCCAATTTGGCATGGATAAAAGAACACGCTTTGCTTCTATATTAATACTTTCTATTGAATTCTTCAATAATACTATATCTGTCAAAGATCCATCATCTTGTACAACAAAACTAAAAACTATTCTAACTTTAGTTATTTCATCTGTATCAATTGGCCATAAAAAACGTTCAAAAAACATTTTATTAAACTCAACCATTCCACCAGGAAAAGAAGCTGGAATACCATTTACAAAACAACTAAAAAAATTATAATCTGCAGAATATTCATTAACTAACGAATCATTTTTAGTTAACTTTTGAACTTCAGAATACTCTTGTCCTACACTCCTTTGACAAGAGAACAATAGCAATAATAACAAAACTCTCATCATACTTATAACAATTATTTTACCTTGAAGATAAACAAAAAAGCCTCGAAAATCGAGGCTTTTTTAATATTGTCCAACATTAGATGTCCATAATCTATAGAATCTAAAGAAACCGTAAACTATTAAAACTATTCCAAATAGTATTCTGTATGATTCTTCCATCTGAAAAGGTAACGGCTTATAAAAAATAAGTAATAAACCACAAATCAGATAAATCAAAAAGAATAATAGTCCGAAAAAGAACAAAAATCGCTGTATTAGCGATTTTTGTTTAAAATTATTATTAAACATTACTGTACTTGAATTGTAATAGGTAATGTAAATTGAGATCTAACTGATTTACCATTTTGTATAGCTGGTTTCCATTTAGGCATGTTATTTAAAACTCTGATAGCCTCTTTACCAACACCATAACCTGGGTCACGTACTACTTTGATATCTGTTAATGATCCGTCTTTCTCAACTACGAAAGTTACGATAACACGGATTGATTTTACTCCTGAATCAATATCTGGAGTTCTAAAACGTTGGATGAATTGCTTGTTAAAAGATCCCATTCCTCCAGGGTATTCTGCTTGAACTTGAACAGCTACAAAGATTGTGTTATCTCCATCTCCTCCAGAACCTCCCTGACCTTTATCTTCAGTACCAGTTTTTTCTGTGATTTTGATTTCACCTTTATCTTTATCTCCTTTCATGTCCTTCTTCCCTACCTCTGCATCTTTGAATTCCTCCTGTTTTGCAATTTCCTCTTTCACTTCCTCTTTCTTAGCAATTTCGGGCTCAGTAAACTTTTTAGTATCGTTTATTGATTTTACCTCATCTGCTGGTGGAGGTGGTGGAGGTGGAGGTAAATCCTCGGGTGGAGGCGGTGGCGGTGGTGGTGTGTTATCTGGTAAATTTAAATTTTCCATTTCGATAACCTTATCCAATTTTTCCACCTTATTATTCCCAAAAGTACCTTTTGCTATTTCGATTAACATTGGTGAAACCAATGCCAAACCGAATAAAGCCAAACCAGAGAACAAAGCAATGGTAGTCATTTTTGGGTTTTCAGATCTTAATTGATATGCTCCATAAGACTTGTTACGTCCTTCAAAGATAATATCAACCCAATCCTTTTTAAAGATATTTAATTTTGACATAATTTTTTTATTTCTCAGAACGTTACTATTTCTCTCCTAAGATCGCTAAATCTTCTGGAGTAATATCCACTAATGCGTAAGACTTAATACCTGAAATTGCCATCTCATCTAAGATATCAACTAAATTACGGTATGTAGCTTTTTCACTAGCTCTAATAATTACGATTAAACCTTTTTCTGGGTCATTATTAGAATAAGCTATTGCTTTTTTATCTTTTTCTAAAAGAACTTGACGAATTCCATTTTTCCCATATGTTTGATCAGTTGGTCCTTCTAACGGGTTTGAAACCATCCCCATGTACCACATAATCTTGTTGTCACCGCCAATTAAAATTGTCATTGTACGGTTCTCATCAACCTTTGTTCTATCCTCTTCTATCTTCTCTTCTTTTGGATCCTTATCAGGCATCGCAAGATTCATAGACTGAGGCTTGTTCATAGATGTTGTCAACATAAAGAATGTAATCAATAAGAAAGCTAAGTCAACCATTGCAGTTAAATCTACTCCAGCATTTTGTTTCTTACTTCTTACTTTTTTATCCTTATCGCCGCCCCCACCTGTATTTAATTCAGCCATTTACAGTTAATTTTTTAATGATTAAAAATCTTCATTTCTAAGTCCTGTAACTAAGAAGAATTTATTTACACGTTGAGCTTGCAAAATATCTATAACGTTTTTGACTGCAGGGTAATTTGCCTCAGCATCCCCTTTAATTGCAACATCTAAAACTCTATTATTTTTATCTTTTGCTACTACACGAGCCATCTCTACCCAGTCTTTTAACTGATTGTTTACAGAGTCAGTTGGAATACCTGGTTGATCAGGACCAATTTTATTTCTAACATCTGATGGTAGATTTAAAAACTTCTTTAAGTCGTTAATTGGAGTACCAACACCTTCAAGGTATGAGAATGCTTCTTTTTCAGCATCAGTAAATTCGATTTGGTAACGCTCACCTACTTTTTCTAAGGTTGCGATACGATCTTCTCTACCTGTCACTCCAAAGAAAACTCTTTCCTCTCCTGGCTCTCCACCGATTGTAACTGTTGCCAAGTTATCCTCTGGCAATTTAGTTTGAACGGTAGATGTTGGTGTATCAACTGGTAATGGCTCCGGAAGCTTAGCTGTTGATGTTAACACGAAGAATGTTAAAAGTAAGAACGACACGTCACACATTGCGGTCATATCTACACTCATATTCTTCTTTTTCATTTTACCTTTGCCCATTGATAAATCTTTTTACATTTCGTATATTTTAGTACGAAATTATTAATACTTATTCGAAAAAAATTATTTTCCTAATCCTCTGAATCTTCTGTATGCTTGTGTAATAGCAAAACCAGCTTCATCAATTGAATAAGTTAATCTATCAATTTTAGTTGTAAATGAGTTATACATTACAATCGCTAACGTAGAAGTACCAATACCTGTAGCTGTACATACTAACGCCTCAGAAATACCTGTTGCTAATGCAGCTGAATCTGGAGTACCTGAAGTTGCTAAAGCTGAGAACGCTTTAATCATCCCTGTAACTGTTCCTAATAATCCACATAACGTACCAATAGAAACTAAAGTAGCTAATACGATCATGTTTTTCTCTAACATTGGCATTTCAAGAGTTGTAGCTTCTTCGATTTCTTTTTGAATTGCTTCAGTAGCCTCTTCACTTGTAAAACCTTCTTTTTTCATTTGTTGGTATTTTACCAATCCTGCTCTAACTACGTTAGCAACTGATCCTTGTTGTGCATCACAAGCTTCCATTGCATCTTCGATTTTACCTTCGTTGATTAAAACTTGTACATCTTTTACGAATGCTCCAACATTTCCTTTTCCTGCTGCTTTAGAAATAGTTAAGAATCTCTCGATTGAGAAAACGATTACCATTGTAAGTAAACCGATTAATATCGCTACTACGATACCTCCTTTATAAACCATACCCATAAAGTTTCCTGGTAATGGCTCATTGTTAGGATCACCATTTTGGAAGTTAGCTGGATTACCCATAACAAATTTCCAAATAATGTAACCGAATACGATACATAATACTACAGCTAATGATGCAAATAATCTACTTGCTCCTGAGCTTGACCCTACTTTTTCAACTGATTCGTTTGATACGTTTGTCATTTTTTTAAAATTTAATTCTTTTTTTTCAATTATTACTTATTACTTTCTACTTTTTTAAAGTCATCAGTGTCGCAAATTTATGTTTTTAGATTAAATAAAAAAATTAAAATTCTTTTTTTAAAAATAAGCTAACACTCGCTTAACACAAAAAAGACATCACTATTAACTTAAAAAAAGTTTAAGCAGTGGTAAAGATACTAAGTCTATTTGAATTTAGCCACTATTATTTTTTTACAAACTACACATTTAACATTTAGTATTTTTGATTCTTAATTACAAAATCAACAGATAATTTACATTTTATGTATTTTTTTTTGATATTTTAAAAAAATGATATTCCTTTTTTTTGAAACAACTTTTATATTACACTATACTCATAAAATCATTTTTACTAATCACAAGTAATTTAAAAATATTAATAATTTAAAAAAAGAAGCAATTAAATGAAATATTTTTAATTATTGATTTGAAAAAGCATATAAATAAAAGAATAAACAAAATCAAGGGGGTTTTATTTTAGTAATTTTATCATAAAAAAAATTATTTAAGCTTAAATAATGTAATTATATATCATTTAAAGTTCTAGCTTATTATATAGCGTATATTTGACATTTTACATACAAACCCTTTAAACACAAAGCATTTAAAGAGAATATCTTAATAAATAACACACGCCATTTGATGATATCCTCATAAAGACAATTATCATTGCTAGAAATAAAAAAAGTCAATATATATATTGACTTTTTTTATTTCATATTTTCAAACCGAGCTATTTACTCGTTAATTGAAGTAATAGCTGCTCTATTTCTTCAGTATCCCATTTTTCTTCAATATCTGGAGTTTGCATTATTATTTTCATAATTTGCGCTTGTCTATCTCCGATTTCTAATGCTTGTTGATATGAATCATTACTAAACGTAACTCTGTCATATAAAGGAAGCCAAAGGTTTGGATATTTTTTAGCAAACTTACTTTCTAGCTTCTTTTGAAGCAAAAACAACTTATCAGCTGTAAATTCGCTCATTTCTTTAAAATTTCGAAAAGAAAGTTCAGCAATTGCATCTCCATTCACTTTTCTTAGCGCTTGATATTCATCAAAAATAATCTGCCAATCTGTACTTTGATTATCCAAGATATTCAACAATACGTTTACATCCTCCAAGCCAGCATTTAATCCTTGTCCATAAAAAGGAACAACAGCATGCGCAGCGTCACCAATTAAAGCAACTTTATCTTTATAAACCCACGGAAAACATTTGGTTGTAACAAGAGGATTAACAGGATTATTAAAAAACACTTCTATTAAATTTGGCATCAAAGCTAATGCATCAGGAAAATACTGACGGAAAAAGAGATTTACATCGTTTTCTATAGCTAATTTTTCAAAAGAAACACTTCCTTTAAACGGCATAAATAATGTGCAGGTAAATGATCCATCAATATTAGGTAAAGCAATAAGCATAAAATCTTTTCTTGGCCAAATATGAAATGAATTTTTATCGATAGCAAATTCATCTTTATTTAAACTAGGAATAATCAACTCTTTATAGCCAATAGGTAGATAAGATTGCTGATAATCGAACATGCTGTGTTTTTGCATTGCATTTCTTACTCTAGAATAAGCGCCATCTGCTCCAATAACAACATCATGTTGAATTATTTTCCATTCATCGCTTTCGTTTTTACTTGTATATAGCCAACCTTTTTTTACATCTACATTCCAAATTGGAGTATTGAAGCAAAATTTAACACCTTGCTTTTCTGCCCAAGAAACCAATTGTTTGTTTAATCCGCCTCTAGAAATAGCCCAAATTGCCTCGCCATTAATGCCATAAGGTTGTTTTTCTACTTTATCAATTTGATGAATTGCGCGCTGATACATTGGAATAGCAAGTTGCATTACCTCTTTTTCTAAACCAATACGGCGTAGCATTTTCCAACCGCGTTCAGATAATGCTAAATTAATAGATCTGCCAGAAAAATCAATGGTACGAATATCATCTCCTTTTTCGTATACAACTACATTAAATCCTTTTTGTTTTAAGGCAATTGCTAAAACAGTTCCTACTAATCCACTTCCTACTATTGCAATACTCGTTTTCACTATTTCTAAAATTTATTTGAATAGTATACCAAATTGATTCATATTAGTTTGAATAGTATTTTTTCATCCAATTAAATCACATTACTTTTAAGGCACAACCTTAATTAATGATGAAAGATTTACTTTGGATTGCTTTTACTATACTAATAGGATGTTGGTATATATGTCACTTTATTTTTATTACTGACTATATAATATGTTATTTATTATCGTCGTCAGCTTTGGTATTGATCTTTTTTATTTTCTTTTATAAAGAAAAACAAAAAAACAATCTCTGACTTAGAGATTGTTTTTGTTTCATTCTATTTTTTAAAAACCAACTCGTTTCCTACATTTAATTTTGAAGATTTTGCAAAAGCTCCACACATATGAAATAACAATCTTGCTCCTACGTTTCCATCCCAATCATCTTCTCCTGGAGCAACTTCTACTAAATCCATTCCGATAATTTCTTTATTCGTTTCAGACAATCTAGAAATCATATAAGTAGCTTGCTCAAAGCTTATTCCACAAGGAACTGGCGTTCCTGTATTTGGACAATACCAAGGTAATAAAGCATCAATATCAAAACTAATAACTACTTTTTGAGGTAATGAATCTATAATTTGATCACATTTATCTTTCCAGCTCATTCCTTCAAATTCAGATTTTTTAAGATCCATATCTGTATGAACCAACACTCTGTTTGATTGTTGAACTACCTCAACTTCTTGTTCGCAAAAATCTCTAATTCCTACTTGAACTATTTTTTCTACCTGCGGAACCAGCTTTAATGTATTAAACATAATTGATGCATGCGAAAAAGTAAATCCTTCATAAGCATCTCGTAGATCCATATGCGCATCAAAATGTAAAATTCCAAAAGAATCATGTTGTTTTGCAACTGCTTTGTAATAACCCAATGGTGTAGAGTGATCGCCACCTAATAAAACAACTTTTTTACCTTTTGTCATCCAATCGGTTACTCTATTTTCTACCTCTTGGTGCAACTTAGCACAAACAGCATTAATTGTATCTAAACTTGCCTTTAACTCTGGGTGATCTTCAATATTTTCACCATTTTCTAATGCCTCAATAATAGGTTGAGCCATTTCTTTATACTGTTCGCTTTGTTCTTTCCAATGAGCAGGTGCTTCATCAAAATAAATTCCTAATTTCCATAATTCAGGATATTTTTGATGAAATAAATCTACTTGATAAGACGCTTCTAAAATAGCTTCTGGCCCTTCAGACGCTCCAGCTCCATAACTCACAGTAACTTCCCAAGGCACAGGTACAATTACAATTTCACTTTCTTCTGCTGTAAATGGCAATCCGTAAATGGTAGCATCTGCTAATCCTGGTTGTGACGGATCAAATGTATCTATCTTATGTTGTTTTGTTGACATAGTTTAATGCTTATATTTTCTGTGCAAATTTAAAAATTAAATAACAATGCGCTATTATTAATTTGAGGATTGATTTTGGATTCCTTTTTGAAGAATTTGTCCAAAATTATAAATATCTTCATAGCTTGTATACAATGGCACAGGAGCTAAACGAATTACATTTGGTTCTCGCCAATCGACAATAACTCCATTATCCATTAAATATGTAAATAATTCTTTTCCAGAACCGTGTAAAAAAATTGACAACTGACTTGCTCTTTCATTTGACTGTTCTGGAGTAATTATTTCAAAAGAAGCATTTACTTCTTTGGCAATTTCTTTAATTACAAATTCTAAATATGCAGTTATTTTACAGCTTTTTTCTGCTAATTGATGCATTCCTATTTCAGCAAACAATTCGACAGAAGCTAAATATGGCGCCAACGATAATATAGATGGATTGCTAATTTGCCATCCGTGCGCACTTTCGATTGCATCAAATTGTGGTTCCATCAAAAAACGACGTTCTTTATTATGTCCCCACCAACCGCCTAAGCGTTTCAATGTTGAATTTGTATGATGTTTTTCGTGAATAAAACATCCTGAAGCACTTCCAGGACCAGCATTCATATATTTATAACTGCACCAAGCAGCAAAATCTATTTGCCAATTGTTTAATTGCATTTCAATATTACCAACTGCGTGAGCCAAATCCCAACCGATAAAAGCACCAACCGAATGAGCCTTGGCCGAAATTGCTTGTATATTGAGCACTTGTCCGGTATAATAATTTACCCCGCCCATTAATACTAATGCCAACTCATCTCCTACTTCTTCAATTGCGGTTAAAATATCTTCTGTTCTAAAATTATGTTCGCCTGGTCTACGTTTTACTTCAATAATTGTAGTTTTAGGATCTAGATTATGCCATTGAACTTGCGTTTGAATTAAATATTGATCGCTTGGAAATGCCTTTTCTTCACAAATAATTTTAATACGCTTTCCTTTTGGCTGATAAAATGTAGCCATCAATAAATGAAGATTTACTGTTAATGTATTCATTACCGTAACTTCTGATGGTTTTGCGCCAACAATTATGCTCAAAGGCTGATTAAATCTTTCGTGATAATCCCACCAAGGTTTGTTGGCATAAAAATGTCCTTCTACAGCCAAATTAGCCCAATCTTGCATTACTTCATTTACATATTCTACGGCTTTTTTAGGTTGAAGACCAAGGGAATTTCCTGTAAAATAAATAACCTCTTTGTCATTTATTTTAGGGAAATTAAATTCGTTTCTATATTTCGCTAATTTGTCTTGTTGATCTATAAACTGAGCAAAAACTTTTGTGTTTTCAAACTTCATTCTAAGTGCTTTTCTTAAACTTTTCTTCTTTCTTAAAAGGTTGGTAAAATAAGAAATAAAAAAATCCCTTACTGTTTTTAGCAAGGGATTTTTTTATTTTTTTATTCTTCTTATAAGATTAACATTGCATCTCCGTAAGAATAGAATTTATATTCATTTTCTACCGCTTCTTTATAAGCTTTCATCATTAAATCGTGTCCGCAGAAAGCAGAAATCATCATTAATAATGTAGATTTTGGCATATGAAAGTTAGTAACCATACAATCTGCAATACTAAAATCATACGGAGGGAAGATAAATTTATTTGTCCAACCTCTATAAGGATTTAATGTTTGATTTGAAGATACAGAACTCTCTAAAGCTCTCATTCCTGTTGTACCTACAGCACAAACTCTGTGTTTATTTGCTTTTGCATTATTTACAATATCACATGCTTCTTGAGTGATAACGAATTCTTCAGAATCCATTTTGTGTTTAGATAAATCTTCTACCTCAACTGGATTAAATGTACCCAAACCAATATGTAGAGTGATTTCTGCAAATTTAATTCCGTTAATTTCTAAACGTTTCATTAAGTGCTTAGAGAAATGAAGACCTGCTGTTGGTGCGGCTACAGCTCCTTCTTCTTTTGCATAAATAGTTTGATAACGCTCAGCATCTTCTGGCACCACCTCTCTATTGATATATTTTGGAATTGGAGTTTCTCCTAGTTCTTGCAATTTTGCTCTAAATTCTTCGTAAGATCCATCGTATAAAAAGCGTAATGTTCTACCTCTTGAAGTTGTATTATCAATAACTTCAGCTACCAATGAATCGTCATCTCCAAAGTACAATTTATTTCCGATACGAATTTTACGAGCAGGATCTACTAAAACATCCCATAAACGTTGTTCTTCGTTTAATTCGCGCAATAAAAACACTTCAATTCTTGCACCTGTTTTTTCTTTGTTACCATAAAGTCTTGCAGGAAATACTTTTGTATTGTTTAATACCATTACATCTCCTTCACCAAAATAGTCAACAATATCTTTGAATAATTTGTGTTCAATAGTTCCTTCTTTACGATTTACAACCATTAAACGCGCCTCATCTCTGTTTTCTGCTGGAAACTCTGCCAATAAACTTTCTGGCAAATCAAAATTAAAGTTTGATAACTTCATTGAAAATAATTTTAGTTATTACAGTAAAAAGAATTTGTGCTCTTTTTAGAGCTTACAAATATACAACCTTGAAATAGGCGTTGTCAAGTAATTCGGTACTTTTTATTTTTTATTGCTGTATAACCACTTCAAAACCCAATGTTTTCATGGTTTTCCAAAAAGTAGGAAATGATTTACTTACAACTTCAGCATCCGAAATAATTATTGGAACCTTGATAGCTAATGGAGCAAATGCCATTGCCATTCTATGATCTTGATAAGTTTTGATCGTTACATTACTATTTATAGGTTGATTATTGGATTTCAACATAATAGCTTCATCTGAAATAGAAATTGTGGCTCCTAATTTGGTTAACTCATTTTGCAAAGCAACTAATCGGTCTGTTTCTTTAATTTTTAAAGTATGTAAACCCGAAATGTTACATGACATTCCTAATGCATAACAACTTACTACTACAGTTTGTGCTAAATCAGGTGTATTCGTAAAATCGGCAATAAATGTATTTTCTTCTTTTCGAACTTTTTTAATTTGAATAAAGTTATCTGCTAAAAATATTGTTTCAACGCCTAATTTGGTGTAAATATTTACCAGATCTTTATCGCCTTGCAAACTTTCTGCTTTAAATTGACCAAGAACAATTGACGTATTTATTGGTGAAAGCGCTATTAAAGAATAAAAATACGATGCAGACGACCAATCTGATTCAACAACAAAATGCTGTTGCTGTAAAGCAATCATTGGTTTTACAACAATTTTATTTTCCACAAATAAATATTTGCCGCCTATTTGCTTTATTAATTCAAGCGTCATTTCGATATAAGGCCGAGAAGTAATTTCTCCTTCCAGGTTAATTTCTATACCATTTTCTAATTTAACACCAACAAGTAAAAGCGCAGAAATGTACTGGCTACTTACGTTGGCTGGAATAGTTACCTTACCACCTTTACTTAACATGCCATTAATTTGCAAAGGAGGATAACCTTCTTTTTCTAAATAATGAATAGAAGCTCCTAATTTTATTAAAGCATCAACCAAAATTTTTATTGGACGATTATGCATCCTTTCGCTTCCAAAAATTGTAATATTTTGCTCTTGACAAAGCGCAAAATATGCCGTTAGAAAGCGCATTGTTGTACCTGCATGATGCACATCAATATTTTGATAATCTGCATTTATTCCTTGTAACATTGCAGCAACATCATCTGAATCAGAAAGATTTTCGATTTTAAGTTGAGGAAATAATTTTTGCAACAATAACAAACGATTACTTTCTGATTTACTTCCAGAAATGACAACTTTTTGATTGCTTAATACTATTGATTGCTTTAATAAAATATGCATGCTGAGATGTTTTATTTTAGCTTTTCGTTATTGTGATGACGATCGTGATCTCGTTTTGTTTTCAAATTCATTTTTTTATCAAATGCTTCTTGTAAATCAACTCCTGTTTGATTTGCTAAACAAAGTACAACAAAAACAACATCGGCTAATTCTTCGCCTAAATCTTTATTTTTATCACTTTCTTTCTCTGACTGTTCGCCATATCTTCTAGCAATAATTCTTGCTACTTCCCC
>JASLED010000032.1 GCA_030151255.1 Flavobacterium sp. | reverse complement strand
AAATGGTCAATGCCAGTGAGAAACTGGGGTGTGATTATTGATCAATTCTTAATCCTATATCAAGAAAGGGTTAGACTTTAATGTAAAACCTAACCCAAGCTTTATTTTTGAACTTACACACTTTAAGAGACAGTGCCAAATATACTATGAAAAAGCTAATTCAATTTTTAATTGTTGTTGTTATCTGTTCATTATTATCTTTCTGCTCCAATGACAGCTCTTCATCTTCATCAAATAATGGTGTTGGTCAAGGAGGTTCTATGGCTGTATTCTCTATTAAAGATAATTATTTGTATACCGTAGATAACTTGAATTTACATGTTTTTCAAATAAGTGAAACAACAAATCCTGTTAAAGTAAATAATGTTTATATTGGAAGAGATATAGAAACCATTTATTCTTTTAATAATTTCTTATTTATGGGATCTCGAAATGGAATGTATATATATGACATAAGTAATCCAGAAACACCTAAATTTATATCCCAAGCAATGCATTTTACAGCTTGTGATCCGGTTGTTGCTAATGATAAATATGCTTATGTAACACTGCATTCAAATAGAAATTGCGGTACTACCGAACAAAATGTTTTGCTCATATATGATATAGCAATCATTAAAACACCTATATTAATTCATCAAAGAAATTTAACCTATCCTAGAGGATTAGCTATTTACGAGGATTATTTGATTATTTGCGACGATGAGCTAAAAATATTTGATGCAAGTAATCCTACTGAACCAAAGTTAGTCAAATCTTTCAACTCTAAATATAAAGATATTGTCCTATATAATGATATTATGTATGTTTTTGGCGAACATAAAATAACTCAATATAAATGGAATACAAACGATTTTTTATCACTTACACCTATTAGTGAGATTAGCTATTAATCTTTTAAGAAAGAAAGGTTTTTTTCTTGTATCTTTGACGAAATTTAATTCAAAATGACAAATAACGATATATTTAAAAAGTTAAGAGTAGCTTTACAGTTAAGAGATGATCAAATTGTAGAGATTTTAGAATTGGTTGATTTTAGAATTTCTAAAGGAGAAATAGGAAATTTCTTTAGAAATGAAGATCATCCAAAATATATGGAATGTGGAGAACAAGTATTGCGTAATTTTTTAAACGGTTTAGTTATTTATCTACGCGGAACTAAAGAAGAACCTAAAAATCCGAAAGAAGTTTTAGCAGCAAACAAAGCACAAATTGGAAATAAAGAAGAGAAAAAGCCTTCTATTCCAAAACCTAATAAACCAGCCGCTAAACCATTTAAAAAGACATTTAATTCAAAACCTAAAAGTCAAAATCCATTAGGAAATATAAAGTTTAAGAATGGAAAAAATAAATAACAAAAAAGGCAATAGTTAAAAACTATTGCCTTTTTTGTTGAATAAAAATATGTTTTACATAATATTAATTACAATAATATCAATAAATTAACTTTTTTGATTCTGAAAATTCAATTTAAACTACAGTGATTAAGATTAAATTCTAATCAATTATTCAATGTTATACAAAATATAAAAAACAAAAAAGCCTCTGAATTTTCAGAGGCTTTTTTTTATATAAAATAATTGTTTTCTAATTAAGAAAGCGCTGCTTTTACTTGATCTGCTGCTTCTTGGAAAGCTACTGCAGATAAGATTGGCATACCTGATTGATCGATCAATTCTTTTGCTACTTCAGCATTTGTTCCTTGTAAACGAACAATGATTGGCACTTGAATATCATCTCCCATGTTTTTGTAAGCATCTACAACACCTTGAGCAACACGGTCACAACGAACAATTCCTCCAAAGATATTAATTAAAATAGCTTTTACATTTGGATCTTTTAAGATAATACGGAAAGCAGTTTCAACACGCTTAGCATCAGCAGTACCTCCAACGTCTAAGAAGTTAGCTGGTTCAAAACCTGCATATTTAATTAAATCCATAGTAGCCATTGCTAATCCAGCTCCGTTTACCATACATCCAACTGTTCCATCTAAATCAACATAGTTTAATCCAGCTTCTTTAGCTTCAACTTCAATTGGGCGCTCTTCTGATAAATCTCTGTATTCTGCATAAACTTTTTGTCTGTATAATGCATTATCATCAATAGTAACTTTAGCATCAACTGCTAAAATTTTATCATCAGATGTTTTTAATACTGGATTAATTTCGAACATTGAAGAGTCACTTCCAATATAAGCATTGTATAGTGCATCTACGAATTTAACCATTTCTTTGAAAGCGTTTCCAGAAAGACCTAAGTTAAAAGCAATTCTTCTTGCTTGAAAACCTTGTAATCCTACAGCTGGATCGATTTCTTCTTTAAAAATTAAATGTGGAGTTTTTTCAGCAACTTCCTCAATATCCATTCCTCCTTCAGTAGAATACATAATCATGTTTCTTCCTTTAGAACGATCTAATAATACTGACATATAGAATTCGCTTACTTCGCTTTCACCTGGATAGTATACATCCTCAGCAATTAAAACTCTGTTAACTCTTTTACCATTTGGTGGAGTTTGTGGAGTGATTAAGTCCATTCCGATGATGTTTCCAGCTAGCTCTTTTACTTCATCTAAGTTTTTAGCTAACTTTACTCCTCCTCCTTTACCTCTTCCTCCTGCATGGATTTGAGCTTTTACTACATACCAACTTGTACCTGTTTCTTCTGTAAGTTGTTTTGCTTTTTCAACTGCTTCTTCTGCGTTGTTAGCTACTAATCCACGTTGTACTCTAACTCCGTAGCTAGCTAATATTTCTTTACCTTGAAATTCATGTAAATTCATAGTGTAATACGTTTAGCTTTAAATAATACTAGATACAAAAATAATAATTCAGTTTGAATTTCCCTAATTATATTCTCCTTATATCTTTAATTAATTATTGATTTATATTTATTAAATTTAATTTTTACTTTATTTTAAGGCTAATATTTTAGAAAATATCAATATCTCCTTTTCCTTCTCTAATTATTTCTGGTTCAGATCCTGATAAATCTATAACTGTAGATGCTTGATTATCACCATATCCTCCATCAATTATTAAATCTACTTTATTGTTCCATTTTTCGTAGATTAATTCAGGATCTGTGGTGTATTCTAAAATTTCATCTTCATCGTAAATAGAAGTTGAAACGATCGGGTTACCCAATACTTTTACAATTTCTCTGGCAATATTATTATCGGGAACTCTTATACCTACTGTTTTTTTCTTCTTAAATTCTTTAGGCAAACTATTATTTCCGTTTAAAATAAAGGTATATGGACCAGGCAAGGACTTTTTTAGAATTTTAAACGTACTTGTGTCTATTTGTTTTATATAATCGGAAATATTGCTTAAATCATGACATATAAAAGAAAAGTTGGCCTTATCTAATTTAATGCCTTTTATACGTGCAATTCGCTCCAATGCTTTGGTGTTTGTAATATCACAACCCAACCCATACACCGTATCTGTTGGATAAATAACCAAACCTCCATTTCTTAAAACTTCTACTACCTTATTTATCTCCTTTTCATTTGGATTTTCAGGATATATCTTCACAAACTGTGCCATAATTCTTTCTTTTTTTATATAACAATTTACGATAAAACAGAAAGTTTAGCAAATCTTAAAAGTAATTTTTTAATTCCGCCAACATCAAATTTAATTTCTGCTTTTTTATCTGCTCCTGCTCCTTCTAAGTTTAAAATTTCTCCTTTACCAAAACGCTCATGCATTACAATTTGACCAACTGTTAAATCACTATTTGAATTGTTTATTGGAGCAGCGCTAGTTGTTGTATTTACTGGTTTTAATCTTCGAATATTTCTATCTGTTACAGGTTCTTCGTCTGCTTTTAAATACGCAGGTGGTGTTCCCGATTTTGGTTTTGTTTGTCTGTATTTACTCTTATCTACATCTCCAAAAATATCTGCATCTATTTTAGAAACATAGCGATAGTTGTTTTCTACAGGAGTTAGATATTCTAAATACTGATCGTCGATTTCTTGAATAAAACGCGAAGGATCGCAATCGGATAATTTTCCCCAACGATATCTAGATTGAGCATAGGTTAAATACGCTTGATGTTCTGCTCTTGTTAAGGCAACATAAAATAATCTGCGTTCTTCCTCCAGCTCTGTTCTTGTATTTACACTCATTGCACTTGGAAACAAATCTTCTTCCATTCCTACACAAAATACAGTTGGAAACTCAAGTCCTTTTGCCAAGTGAATGGTCATTAAAGCAACTCTATCATCATCGCCAGTATCTTTATCTAAATCTGTGGCAAGTGCTACATCTTCTAAAAATTCAGTTAATGAACCTCTTGCTCCATCAATTTCTTTTTGTCCTTCAATAAAATCTTTAATACCATTTAGCAACTCCTCAATATTTTCCATTCGAGTAATTCCTTCTGGCGTGGTATCTTTTCTAAGCTCTTGTACCAAACCTGTCTTTTTTACCACATGTTCTACCATTTCGTAAGCATCTTTTGTTTCTTCTAACGCCTGAAATGCTTTTACCATGAGAACAAAATCGCTCAGCTTATTTTTTGTTCCTGCTGTAATCTTTAAATCAATTTTATCGATATGTGACATTACCTCGAAAATAGATCGTTTGTAATGATTGGCCGCAATAGTCAGTTTATCTAAAGTTGTAGCTCCAATTCCTCTGGCTGGATAATTGATAACACGCACCAACGCTTCTTCATCTTTTGGATTGATAATTAGGCGTAAATAGCTTAAAACATCTTTAATTTCTTTGCGTTGATAAAAAGATAATCCGCCATAAATGCGATACGGAATATCTTTTTTGCGCAAGGCATCTTCCATCGCTCTAGATTGCGCATTGGTACGATATAATATAGCAAAATCGCTGTTATTTCTTTGATTTTGCATTTTTTCTTCAAAAATAGTAGAAGCTACAAAACGGCCTTCTTCTCCATCCGTTAATGAACGATGAATTTTAATTTTTGGCCCAAAATCATTTGCTGTCCAAACTACTTTTTCAAGTTTTACTTTATTTTTATCAATAATTGTATTTGCAGCCTCAACAATATTTTTTGTAGAACGATAATTTTGTTCTAATCGATAGGTGTTAACATTGTCAAAATCTTTCTGAAAATTTAAAATATTATTGATGTTAGCGCCTCTAAAAGCGTAAATACTTTGCGCATCGTCACCAACCACGCAAATATTTTGAAAACGATCGGATAATGCTCTAACGATTAAATATTGAGAATGGTTTGTATCTTGATACTCATCCACCAAAATATATCTAAAACGATCTTGATATTTTGCTAAAACATCTGGAAAACGAGTAAGCAATTCGTTGGTTTTAAGCAATAAATCATCAAAATCCATTGCTCCTGATTTGAAACAACGCTCAACATATTGTTCGTAAATATCACCAATTCTTGGTTTTTTGCTCATTGCATCAGCTTCCATTAACTCAGGATTGTTGAAATAAGCTTTTACCGTAATTAAGTTATTTTTATATGAAGAAATTCTACTTGCTACTTCTTTTGGTTTATAAATATCTTTATCTAACTGTTGCTCTTTAATAATCTGTCCGATTAATCGCTGAGAATCCTGAGAATCATAAATAGAAAAATTGCTTGGATAGCCCAATCTATCAGCTTCTGCCCTTAAAATTCTAGCAAAAACAGAATGGAAAGTTCCCATCCATAAATTTCTAGCTTCACTACTTCCTACAATCTCTGCAATACGATTTTTCATCTCTCTTGCAGCTTTGTTGGTAAATGTTAAAGCTAAAATATTAAAAGCATCAACACCTTGATGCATCAAATAAGCAATGCGCAATGTTAAAACTCGTGTTTTTCCAGAACCTGCACCAGCAATTACAATCATTGGTCCATCCTTCTGTAAAACAGGCGCTCTCTGAGCTTCGTTTAATTGATCGATATAATTTTGCATACTATAAACCGTAAACGTCAAAATTACAATTACTATTAGTTTATAGCAAATTTTGTATTTGATAAAGTAGCTAAAACTAATTAGATAATTATTACTTTTGCTTTAAATCCAAGAAAATAATGAATACAGAAATTATTACAAACATTATTCAATACACTGTGCCAGCTGTTGTTGTAGCTGGTGTAGCATATCTTTTCTTTCAAAAATTACTTGAAAAACAAAGCCAACGTGATCGATTTATTATTTCAGAATTAACAAAACCTAAAGAACAAAATAGCACCATTGACTCAAAAGCATTGAAATTACAAGCTTGCGAAAGATTAGTTTTATTTGCAGAACGCAGCGATTTGAAAAAATTAATATTAAGAGTACAACCAATTTCTGACAATGTTTTAGCTTACTCGCATTTATTAATTCAGCATATTGAACAAGAATTTGAATACAATATTACACAACAAATATATGTATCCGAAGCTCTTTGGAATATTGTGGAAACTACCAAAAATTCTACGCTACAAATTATTCAACAAGTAGCTAAATTAAACCAAGCAGAAAATGTTGAACAATTTCAAAAAATGCTATTAGATCATTCTATTATTTTGCAAAAAAGCACAGATGTTTTAGTTAAAGGAATAAATGAAGAAGCAAAATATAATTTACAGTAAATCAATAAAATAAAAATGAAGAATATATTTTTTTCAGCGTTGCTTTTAGCAACATTGTCAGGAACAAGCCAAGTTACATACGCACAAAAAGGAATCACATCTGTTTTAGGTAATTTGAGTCAAGATCAAATAGGAAAAGGCTTAAAAGAGGCACTAGACAAAGGTGTACAAGACCAAGTAAGCAGTTTGTCTAAAAAAGACGGATTTTATAAAAATAAATTAACTAAAATTCTAATGCCGCAAGAATTAGAGCGCGTAGATAAAGCTTTGCGTTCTGTTGGAATGGGCGGACTAATGGATGAAGGAATTTTGTTGTTGAATAGAGCGGCTGAAAATGCAGTTGGAGAAGCTGCTCCAATTATGGTTTCTGCTATAGCATCTTTATCATTTAATGATGCCGCAAATATTTTATTGGGAGGAGATTCTGCTGCAACAAATTATTTAAAAACAAAAACATCAAAACAACTTGATGCTAAATTTACACCGATTATAGAAAAATCACTTTCGCAAGTTGGTGCTGACAAAGTTTGGGAAACAATTTTTACTAATTATAATAGCTTACCTTTAGTAAAAAAGGTAAATCCAAATTTAACAAGCTATGTTACTGAAAAAACAATGGATGGAATGTTTACAATGATTGCAGTAGAAGAAAATGAAATTAGAGACAATATTCCTGGTAGTCGATCAACAAATTTATTAAAAGATGTTTTTAGCAAACAGGATAATAAAAATACGCCTGCTACAGCTACAAAAGGAGTTTTAAATTCTATTAAGAAAAAATAGATAACAAAAAGATAACTTCAGGTTAATCTTTGAATTATATTGTCCATTTATATTTGACTTGTAAATAATTGATTCATAAAACAAGTTAGTTTAGTTGGTTAAAAAGGAATATTGAAAATTCAATATTCCTTTTTTTGTTTATTTATTATTATATCGATTATTTCGTTGCTAATTATTATTGAAATCTACTTATATTTAGAGTCATTTTTAAATTAATTTATCTTAAATGAAGAAGATTTACTTACCACTATTACTACTTTCAATTAATTTCCCTTCTTATTCCCAAGAAAAGCTTAAAGAATATTATAATACTTCAAATATTGAAACTTTTGTTCAGGAATTAAAACAAAAGCAAGATTTCGAAAAAATCATACAAGAATATTCGCAAGTTGCTGAATCAGATCCTGATTACTTTACTGCTCAATTTCAAATTATTCTGAATTTGATTGCGATGAACAAAACAGATGAAGCAGAAAAACACTGCAAAAATCTTATTGATAGATATGGTGATGACTTACCTTCAAATTATTTTTTGAGTTACGGAATTTTGCTCAGTGATAAAAAAGAATATGAAAGCGCATTGGCTAATTTTGAAAAAGCTAAAAAAAATAATAGCTTAAATATTCTTTCAAAATACAATGAAGCAATTGTTTATGTTAGAATGGAACAAAGACAAAAAGCTTTAGATCTTTTAAAAGAAATTATTACAACAGCACCAAATTATAAACAAGCTTATTATTTACTTGGTTTTATTGCAATGGAAGACGGAAATGCTTCTGTTGGAGTTATGTCTATTCTAACTTATTTAACGCTTGATCCGTTGGCAAAAAATGCACAAACTGCGCTTAAAGAATTGGCAAGAAATATGGCAGAAGTGTATGCAAAACCATCTAAATTAAAGTATTCTACCACTGGCGATGATTTTACCGAATTAGATATTATTCTTAAAAACAATTTGGCTCAAAATAGAAAATATCCTGCCAAAGTTTCTATTAATGATAGAACAAGCAGAACCATTCAGGCTGTTTTAGAATATATGAATGAGCATAACATCAAAGATGGTTTTTTTGAAAATAAATACGGTCCTTGGATGAAAGAAGTTGTAAGTAAATATCAACTTATTCCCTACACCTTTGTAGCCATGACTTCTTATGAAGAAACCTATCAAAAAGATTTTAAAAAAAATAATGCATTAATTAAAACTTTTGTCAATACTTTTTTCACAAACTCTATTCAACCCTTAATTTTAAAAGCTACTGTTGACGGAAAACAATATGCTGTTTCTACTTTAGAAAATGGAAAGAATTTTTACTTTCAAAATCGTCAAGATAATTTAAATGGATATGCTATTCAATTCAATGAAAATTACGACAAAGAATCGGAAGGATATTTTGTAAATAACGAATTAGAAGGTGAATTAAAACGTTATAATTCAATCGGCAATCTAGAAACAATAGAGAATTATAAAAAAGGTCAGCTTGATGGGGCTGTTTCTAAGTTTTATACTTCTGGCAAAATTGCGGTTAGAGAAATAGTCCATGGTGGAGAATACGACGGTAAAGTAAGCTTATACAATATTGCCTCGGGTTTAATAGGCTCATTAGAATATAAAAATGGCAACCTTATTAATGAGGTAAAACATCTTTTTTCAAACGGACAAACAGAGTATGATTATAAGTTAATTGACGGAAAACGTCAAGGCAAAATTTCAATGTACAATGAAAAAGGAACCGTTGTAAGTACTTATAATTACAAAGATGATAAATACAATGATTTAGGTTTTTCTTATTATCCTGATGGTAAAATAAAAACGGAAGCTTTGTATAAAGATAATGAGTTTGAATTTTATAAAGCATTTTATCATAACGGACAATTATCTGATCATTATGTATATAATAATGGAAAATTAGTATCCGTTAAATCATACAATTTAAAAGGAGAATTAATAGAAGAAAAAGCATACGATAAAGATGAAGTGCTTGCTGAATTAAAACTTTATTTAGCAGAGCAATTATATTTAGTTGAAAAATATAAAAACGGAAAACTTACTGAACGCGAAGCAATTAATCCAACTACATTTCAGCTAGAAAAATCAAAAATACAAGCATACGATAAATTGTATTATCCAACTGGTGTTTTATATGGCGAAGGAAAAACGATAAACGGACATCAGGAAGGATTATGGAAATTTTATAACACAAATGGAACATTAAGTAATGAAGGAGAATTTAGTAAAAATAATCTAAACGGAAAATATATAAAATATAACAAAATTGGCGAAAAAGAAGAAACTTATCTTTTTAAAGACGGTGTGAATCAAGGTTTATACGAATATTTTCAAGATAATACGTTAGTTTATGCTAATTATTATTCAGATGGCGAGGCAAATGGACCAATTTATTATTACTATAACGGAACTATTTTTAGAGAAAAAAGATTTGTTCAAGATGATGAATCAGTAGGTAGAGCCTTATATTTTCTTCAAGATGGAAAAACACCATATAAAATAGAAAAGTTTGATAAAGAATACTTAGTGCAAATAACTTTTTATGATAAAGAAAAGAAAGAAGTGCTTCAGTTAGATAAATACAAAGAAAAAGAAACGGTTGTAATTCCTCAATTTAACTTTAAAAACATTCTAACCCTTGAAAATGGAATTTTAAATGGACCTGCAAAAAAAGTGGATGTTTCTGAAAAAATTACTTTGGAAGAATTTAATTTAATCAATAATAAAATTGACGGAGAATTTAAAGAATATTATCCAACAGGTGTTTTATCAAGTTCTAAAAACTTCTTGTTAGACAGAAGAAATGGACTTACTCAATATTATAATCCAGATGGTAAATTGCGTTCAAAAATGCCAATGTTAAACGGTAAAATAATGGGCGAACGTACATTTCTTTATCCTGAAGGAAATCCCATTTTTAAAGTAAATTATCTATTAGATCATCAACAAGGCGATAGAATATATTACAATACCCAGGGCGTTGCTGTTGCTGCTTTAGTATACGATTTAGATATTCTTATTGGATACAAAAAATTAAATGCTTTTGAGCAGTTAGGCGAAATGATTCCTATAAAACCAACTGAAGAAATTAAAATAGAATCTGTATATAAAAATGGTGTAACAGCTGCTAAAATTAACGTTAAAAACAGTGCTTTAAATGGCGATTTAATTATCTATAATCCGAATAAAAATAAAGCATTCAGTCTGTTTTTGGTAAACGATATAAAAGAAGGAGAAGAAAATATTTATTACAATAATGGAGCTATTTATAGCAACATTCATTATAAAAATAATTCTTTGGATGGAACAAAAACAATTCACTCAAAAGAAGGACAAAAATTATTTGAAATCAATTATAATTTTGATGAATTAAATGGCGAATTTAAAATTTTTGAAAACAATTCTATTAAGCAAACTTTCATTTATGATTCAGGTTTCTTATCAAAATAAATTATTACTTATTACGGCTTTGTTTTTGGGCTCTTTTTCTGTAAAATCTCAATCTTTAGAAGAGCTCACCAACAAATATCAAGGTTATAGCGAAATACTATTAGAACATAAACAAACGTATAATATATTTACCCAAAAAGGCAAATTAATTGTAGAAAGAGATAGCTACGAAGAATATTATTTATTGCAAAATGAAAAAAACAATTATTCTTTGTCTGATTTTTTTGTGTATTCAAGTTTTAATCCGGTAAAATCGTTTGACGCTTATACCCTTACCTTATCTAATAATAAATATAAAAAAGTAGCGCCTAAAGCAATTAGTGAAGCTAATTATGACGGAAAAAGTATTTTTCATAGCGATGTAAAAAAGAAGATTATTAATTTTAGTAATCTAACGCCTGGTTCAAAAAAGGTACTAACGTTTAAGCAACAGTTTGTAGATCCTTTCTTATTACATCCGTTTAAAGTAATGGCCTTTTTGCCCAACGAAAAAGTGATTTTTGAAATTATTACAGATAAAGATATCGCAATAGATTACAAGGTTTTTAATGTAGAAAATACTGCTTTAGATTTTGTAAAGGAAACCGTGAAAGGAAAAAATATTTATCGATGGACCATTAATAATCCATCAGTATTCAAAATTGAAGATAACAGACCTTCAGTAGCCTACTTTACTCCTTCTGTATATTTCTGGATTAAATCT
>JASLED010000025.1 GCA_030151255.1 Flavobacterium sp. | reverse complement strand
AGTTGTTATAGCGTCAAAACTATTTACAACTCTAAAACGCTGACCTGGGGTAATAGGTTTTAATTTTCTAACTGACATTATTTATTAGATATTTGAATAAAAGTCTATACTATCTCCTTCTTTCAATTCAACTATTGCTTTTTTGTAAGCATTAGTTTTAGCGTTAATCATCCCGCTTTTTGTATATTTTACAGAACGCTTAGCACCATAGTTCATAGTATTTACATTAACAACACTAACACCATAAGCAGCTTCCACTGCTTTTTTGATTTCAATTTTGTTTGCTTTTTTAGCTACTACAAACGCAAAACGGCCAAAAATTTCGCCATCTTTTGTTACTTTTTCTGTAATGATAGGCTTAACTAGAACACTCATCTTCCTATTATTTACTTAAATTTTCAACAATTCCAGCTACAGATCCTTCTGTCAAAACTAAACTACCTGCATTTAAAATTGCATAAGTACTTAATTCTGAGTTAGTTACAACAGTAGCCTTCTCTAAATTGCGTGATGACAAATATACATTTTTATTTGATTCACCCAACACAAATAGAGATTTTTTATTTTCTAACCCTAAAGCATTCAATACACTAATAAAATTTTTAGTACTTGGCGCTTCGAAGTTAAAATTTTCTACAACGATTAAATTCTCTTCACGAACTTTAATTGAAAACGCAGATTTTCTTGCTAAACGTTTTAAATTTTTGTTCAATTTGAAAGAGTAGCTTCTTGGTCTTGGTCCGAAAACTCTTCCTCCTCCTCTGAAAACTGGAGATTTAATACTTCCTGCTCTTGCAGTACCAGTTCCTTTTTGTTTTTTAATTTTTCGAGTACTTCCTGAAATCTCAGCTCTTTCTTTTGCTTTATGAGTACCTTGTCTTTGATTAGCTAAGTACTGTTTTACATCAAGATAAACTGCATGATTGTTTGGCTCTATACCGAATACTGAATCTAAAAGTTCAACTTTTCTACCAGTATCTTTTCCTGTGATATCTAAAACTTTTACTTCCATTACTTCTGAATGATTACATAAGAGTTTTTGTGTCCTGGAACAGCTCCCTTTACAACAAGCAAATTCTTTTCAGCAACTACTTTTAAAACTCTTAGATTTTGTACTGTTACATTAACTCCACCAGTTCTTCCAGCCATACGCATTCCTTTGAATACTCTAGATGGATAAGAAGAAGCTCCTACAGAACCTGGCGCTCTTAAACGGTTTTTCTGACCATGAGTAACCTGTCCAACACCACCAAAACCATGGCGTTTAACAACCCCTTGAAATCCTTTACCTTTAGACACACCTTGAACATCTACGAATTCTCCTTCAGCGAATAAATCAGCAGTGATAACATCACCTAATTTATACTCTCCTTCGAATTCTTTGATTTCAACAACTTTTCTCTTAGCAGATGTACCAGCTTTTTTAAAGTGACCTAATTCAGCTTTAGTAGCACGCTTATCTGATTTGTCATCGAAACCAAGTTGTAACGCTTCATACCCGTCGACCTCTTTGGTTCTGACTTGGGTAACGACACATGGACCAACTTCGATTACTGTACATGGAATGTTTTTTCCATTTTCGTCGAAAATACTAGTCATGCCGATTTTTTTTCCAATTAACCCAGACATAAATATTTAATTAAATTATTTAAACTTATTTTGAAAGAATTAAGTATTAGGAAACCCAATACTTAATCCCTTTCATTACTTTTTTATTCGTTGTAATACTAAAATTATCACACTTTAATCTCTACTTCTACACCACTTGGTAGCTCTAATTTCATTAGCGCATCGATAGTTTTAGAAGATGAAGAATAAATATCTAACAATCTTTTGTATGAACTTACTTCAAACTGCTCTCTTGCTTTTTTATTCACGTGAGGTGAACGTAAAACAGTAAAGATTTTCTTGTTAGTTGGTAATGGAATTGGTCCAGTAACAACTGCTCCTGTACTTTTTACAGTTTTTACGATTTTCTCAGCTGATTTATCAACCAACATATGATCGTAAGATTTTAATTTTATTCTGATTTTTTGACTCATTTCTCTAATAATTAAGCGTTTCCTTTTGCTTTAGTGATTACAGCTTCTGAAATATTTGATGGTGTTTCAGAGTAGTGAGAGAACTCCATTGTTGAAGTAGCTCTACCTGATGATAATGTTCTCAATGTAGTAACATATCCAAACATTTCAGATAATGGAACAGATGCTTTAACAACTTTTGCTCCATTTCTATCATCCATACTGTTGATTTGTCCACGACGACGGTTCAAATCCCCAACGATATCACCCATATTTTCTTCAGGAGTCAACACTTCTAACTTCATGATTGGCTCTAGAATTACAGCACCTGCAGCTTTAGCAGCAGCTTTATAACCCATTTTAGCAGCTAATTCGAAAGATAATGCATCCGAGTCAACCGCGTGGTAAGAACCATCTGTTAAAGTAACTTTCATTGAATCCATTTCGAATCCAGCCAAAGGCCCTTGCTTCATTGCCTCTCTAAATCCTTTCTCTACAGAAGGGATATATTCTTTAGGAACGTTACCACCTTTAACTTCATTAACAAATTGTAAACCTACAAATGGTTTTCCATCAACATCATCTGCTGGTCCAATTTTAAACACAATATCCGCGAATTTACCACGTCCACCTGATTGCTTTTTATAAGCTTCTCTGTGTTGTGCGTCACGAGTAAGTGTTTCTTTGTATTCAACTTGAGGCTCACCTTGGTTTACTTCAACTTTAAATTCACGTCTCATACGGTCGATTAACACATCTAAGTGTAACTCTCCCATTCCAGAAATAACTGTCTGTCCAGAAGCAGCGTCAGTTTTTACTGTGAACGTAGGATCCTCTTCAGATAATTTAGCTAAAGCGATACCCATTTTATCCATATCCGCTTTTGTTTTTGGCTCAATAGCGATACCAATCACAGGATCAGGGAATACCATACTTTCTAATACAATTGGATGTTTTTCATCACATAAAGTATCTCCAGTTTTGATATCTTTAAATCCTACAGCCGCTCCAATATCTCCAGCCTCAATATATTCGATTGGATTTTGTTTATTAGCGTGCATTTGGTAGATACGAGAAATACGCTCTTTGTTACCTGAACGAGTATTTAAAACATAAGAACCAGCGTCTAAGTGCCCTGAATAAGCTCTAAAGAAAGCTAAACGTCCTACGAAAGGATCTGTAGCGATTTTAAATGCTAATGCAGCAAACGGCTCAGTAGCTGATGGCTTACGTACAACTGGCTCTTCAGTATCAGGATTTGTTCCTTCAATACCTTCCTTATCCATTGGAGAAGGTAAGTAACGACAAACAGCATCCAACATAAACTGAACACCTTTATTTTTGAAAGACGAACCACAAGTCATTGGAATAATACTCATATCTAATGTAGCAGCACGTAAAGCAACGTGAATT
Organism: Flavobacterium sp.; assembly: GCA_030151255.1. GTDB lineage: Bacteria > Bacteroidota > Bacteroidia > Flavobacteriales > Flavobacteriaceae > Flavobacterium. The sequence goes on along the minus strand of JASLED010000025.1, from coordinate 9,339 downwards.
TCATCCTCTGTGATTGAGTTTTCATCTTCCATATATTTTTCAAGAAGATTTTCGTCATAAGCCGCAATCTCCTCGATTAACTGTCCTCTGTATTGTTTTACTTCATCCAACATATCTGCAGGAATCTCAACAACATCAAATGTAGATCCATGATTTTCATCATGCCATACAATTGCACGGTTTTTAACTAAATCAACGATACCTTTGAAATCAGCCTCATCACCAATTGGTAAAACGATTGGCACAGCGTTAGATTTCAACATATCTTTAACTTGCTGACATACTGCTAAGAAATTAGATCCTTGACGGTCCATTTTATTAACAAATCCCATACGAGGAACTTTATAGTTATCAGCTAATCTCCAGTTAGTTTCAGATTGTGGCTCAACACCATCAACTGCACTAAATAAGAAAACTAATCCATCTAATACACGTAAAGAACGGTTAACCTCTACTGTAAAGTCAACGTGTCCCGGAGTATCAATAATATTAAAATGGTATTCCATAGAATCAGGTAACTTCGTTCCTTGATTAGTAGGGAAATCCCAAGTACATGTAGTCGCTGCAGAAGTAATTGTAATACCTCTTTCTGCTTCTTGCTCCATCCAGTCCATTGTTGAAGAACCTTCGTGAGTTTCACCCATCTTGTGGTTTTTACCAGTATAGAACAAAATACGTTCTGTAGTAGTTGTTTTACCAGCATCGATGTGAGCAGCGATACCAATGTTTCTTGTATATTTTAAATCTCTTGCCATTGTATATTATTTCTGTATGGATTAAAATCTAAAGTGAGAGAATGCTTTATTAGCTTCAGCCATTTTATGAGTATCCATTCTCTTTTTAACAGCAGCACCTTCTTCTTTAGCAGCAGCTAAAATTTCAGATGCTAATCTTGCAGCCATAGATTTCTCATTTCTTCTTCTTGCATACAAAATCATCCATTTCATTGCCATAGAAATTTTTCTATCTGGACGGATTTGCATAGGAATTTGGAATGTAGCACCACCTACACGACGAGAACGAACCTCTACATGCGGCATAACGTTAGTTAATGCATCTTTCCACACTTCTAATGAAGTTTTTTCCTCGTCTTGTTTTTTCTCTTCAACGATTGCTAAAGCATCATAAAATACTTTAAAAGCTGTAGACTTCTTACCGTCCCACATTAAGTTATTAACAAAACGCGTCACTAATTGATCATTAAATTTCGGATCTGGTAAAAGAGGTCTCTTTTTCGCCTGTCTTTTTCTCATGTCTTTTTCTTAAACGTTTAAACGATTATTTTTTGTCTTTAGGGCGTTTTGCACCATATTTAGATCTTCTTTGAGTTCTACCGTTTACTCCAGCAGTATCCAAAGCTCCACGTACGATGTGGTATCTAACACCTGGCAAATCTTTTACCCTTCCTCCTCTAACTAATACTATCGAGTGCTCTTGTAAATTGTGTCCTTCTCCTGGGATGTAAGCGTTTACTTCATTACCATTTGTCAAACGTACCCTTGCAACTTTACGCATTGCAGAGTTAGGTTTTTTTGGTGTAGTAGTATAAACACGCGTACAAACACCTCTTCTTTGAGGACAAGAATCCAAAGCAACCGATTTACTCTTCTTAGTTAATTGGGTTCTCCCTGTTCTTACTAATTGTTGAATTGTTGGCATAATGTTTATTAATAATTTCTACAATATATTATTCCGCACTATATACGGGGTTGCAAATGTATAAACAAATTTTGTTTTATCAAAAGCTAATTGATTAATTTTCAATGAAAAATTTTATTTTTATTCTTTAAGCCCCAGCTTCTTAGTTTTTTTATTTACTTTACGATTCAAATTATTATTTTAAGGTGCAGAAATTTTTACTTTCACTTTTATTGCTAATTGGGTCTATTGTTTTTTCTATTGCCCAAGATCAATCGTTCTACTTAAAGTTGATAAGTAAAAATGAAGCGGAGCAACAAATTTTAAACTCTTTCACTCCTTCTCTGTCAACCTATAATTTAAATTCTGCTAAGCAAGCTGTTGATATAATTAACGAATCGTTATATAAAGACGGTTATCTTGCCTTACAAACATTTTCGTCGATTAAAGCCGATACTCTTTATTATCATTACACTTTAAACACAAAAATTAAACACGCTATTATATCTAATGAATTACTAAAACCATCTGAGATGGAATTATTAGATTTACAAAAATCACACCAAAGCATAGAGTTTAACACTTTAGAATCTACCTTAAAAAAGTACACGCAAGTATTGGACAAAAAAGGATTAGGAACATCAAACGTTGCATTGGTAAAACACCAAATAAAATCAGACACTTTGTTTTGTGCCTTGCAAATTACATTAGAAAAATCAAGAGTTTTAAATCAAATTGTAATTGTTTCTGAACAAAAATTACCTGAATCGATTATACAGCGAAGTACAAAACGATATATAAATCATGCGTATTCTGAAGAACTAACAGAAGAAATTTCGAATACTGTAAGTGATTTAGATTTTGCAACTACGTATAAAGCTCCAGAAACTTTATTTACTGAAACGAATACTTCTGTGTATCTCTATTTGAATAAACGAAAAACAAATAGTTTTGATGGATTTGGTGGATTTTATACTGATAAGGAAAACAAAATTAATCTTACAGGACAATTAAACTTAGAACTCAACAATGCTTTTAACGCGGGCGAATCTTTACTTCTTAATTGGCAAAGTAATGCAGACAAACAAACGCAATTAGACTTAGCTGGTTCATTTATTTATTTATTTAAAAGTCCGGTAAATTTAGATGCTAATTTAAATATTCAAAAACAAGATACTGTTTTTCAAAACACAAAATTTAATTTAAAAGTTGGATACTCTATTTCTTATCATCAAAAAATACAACTAGGTTATCAAAGTAATACATCGGCCACAAATTCAAATTTGCTCACTGTGCAGAATTATACTGGCTATTTTTACAGCTTAAATTATTCACTTATAAAAAAGAGAAATAATTTACTTGCTTTTCCAATCAATTATCAAATATCTGTTCAGCTTGGAACTGGTAAAAGAACTTCCGAAACAGAAACTGCAATACAGCAAGAATTAATTGAAATAGATCTTTCAAAGAATTTTAAAATTGATAATGCTAATTACTTCTACATTCGTTGGCAATATCATTCATTATTTAGTTCAGATTATTTTACAAATGAGCTTTTTCGTTTTGGCGGAAATCAATCATTAAGAGGTTTTCAAGAAAATAGTTTATTTGCCAATCAATATCATTTAATCAATACAGAATATCGTTTAGTATTACATCCAAGTTTTTACTTAAATACAATATTCGATTATGCTGTACAAAACTATAAATTGATGCAGCAAAATAATAAACTATATAGCTTTGGATTTGGTTTTGGATTTTTAACAAAATCAAATCATTTTAAATTATCATTTGTCAACGGAAAGCAACCTAATACTCCTCTTTCGTTTGATAACACCATGATTCATATTAGTTTTAAAACTATTTTTTAAGCCTTGTTTGTAAGTTGGCAACATAATTTACACAATCATTTTTGCCTTTATCAGAAATGGAAAAATAGTATTTTTTATTCTCAGTTTCCACTTCTAAAAACATTCCATCATTGAACACAAACGCTTCTCCATTTTTATTCTTTCGGTTGCCCGAACCACCAAATTTAGTTGTATAATCCAACGCTATTATATTTAATGCTGTTATTTCTTTCCAAGCAATAAAATTCTCTTTTTTAGAAAAACCATATAAAATATAACGAAGTCCTTTTGGAGATAACTCAAAAATAAATTTCATCATATACATATAATAAGCACCAATCAGCAAAATAATTTCTACAATACCTAGAATATAAATAAATACTTTATCTGCTGCATAATAACACATCAACACAGGAAATAACAGCAAAGCAATACTTAATCCTAGTAATGCTACAAAAGGATATTTTGTTGTGTCAGTAAATACAGTTTTTGTCATAATAAATTGCAATAGCTTTGCTCAAAAATAAACCAATCACTTTGTTTTACCAACTAAATCAATCTGTTTCTCTTCTATTTATTGCTATCTAAAAAAACCAATTGAGTTTGTAAAATAATCTCTAACTTTGCCTCATGGAACAAGACAATCAAATTTTTGGTATTCGTGCTATAATCGAAGCGGTTGAAGCAGGAAAAGATATAGATAAAGTATTTATTCAGAAAGATGCACAAGGCGAACTAATGAATGAATTACTAAAACTTTTAAAAAGAAAAAACATCAATTTTTCTTACGTTCCTGTTGAAAAACTGAATCGATTAACAAGTAAAAATCACCAAGGAGCAGTAGCAAATATTTCACCAATTAGTTTTCTTTCTTTAGAAGAATTAGTTGAAGGTGTTTTAGAGAAAAAAGACAAACCTTTGTTTGTTGTTTTAGATCAGCTTTCTGATGCAAGAAATTTTGGTGCAATTATTCGTACAGCAGTTTGTTGTGGTGCAGATGGAATAATTATTTCTAAAAATGGTGCGGCTCCAGTAAATGGAGATACTGTAAAAACATCTGCTGGAGCGGTTTTTAATATTCCTATCTGTAAAGTAGATCATATTAAAGATGCCGTATTTTATTTACAAGGTTCGGGTGTAATGACAATTGGAGCAACAGAAAAAGCAGAAAAAGAGATTTACGATGTAGATTTAAATATTCCTGTTGCTATTATTATGGGAAGTGAAGATAAAGGAATCAATCCATCTGTATTGAAAGTTATTGATGAAAAAGCAAAACTACCAATGTTTAGCTCAATAGATTCATTAAATGTATCAGTAGCTTGTGGTGCGTTCTTGTACGAAATTATACGTCAAAGAAGATAATTACCAAATAGCATAAAACAAAAAGTCCCAAAAGAGTAATTCCTTTGGGACTTTTTTATTAATTTTTTATATTAAAATAATTTTCTGCTACTGGCAACGTACTTCTATACGGATACAATTCTTGTACAAGATGTAATTTTACTTCTTCTTTTGGAATGATGATAAAGTTTCCATCTTCATCAAAACATTGCATAAACGGATCAGTAGTTGGATTATACAATGGCGATTGCCATTCGTATTTATAAACTGTTTCAGTATATTCTGGTGCTTTTAGAAAAATAGACAAGATAAATCCTGTAATAAAACCACTCAAATGTCCTTCCCAAGAAACTCCTTCTTCCACATCCGGAAACATATACCAAATTGTACTTCCATAAAGCACAACTATTAGCAATGACAATGCTACTAATCGATAATGCTTAGTTTGTATTCCTTTAAAGAAAATAAAACTTACCATTACGTAAATTAATCCACTTGCTCCAATATGATGACTTTCTCTTGCAATAAGCCACGTACCAAGTCCCGAAAGGAAAATACCCCAACCTAAAACCTGCCAAGCTTGCTTTTTATAAAAAAATTGCAAAAGTAAAAGCAATACAAAAAGTGCAATTGAATTATTATAAATATGCTTTAATCCTCCGTGAATAAAAGGACTAAAAAAAACACCTCTCAACCCTACTAATGATCGTGGGTAAACGCCATATTGATATAATTCTAAATAATACCGCCAATCGAGCCAATAAATTACCCAAATAGATAACACTCCCAACATTGGTAAAATAAGTAAATCAGGAGTTAATACAAGTTGTTTATCTTTCATTTTAGCCATCGTCATCTGATAAGAATGAAAGATAAAAATTTAAACTGAAGTATTGATGAGAAATTTAAACTTTAAGAATTGTATTTTTGTTTTTCTAAAAGCATCATTACAATGGAAGCACCTTTAGCTGAAAGAATTCGTCCAAGAACTTTATCTGATTATGTAAGTCAGTATCATCTTGTAGGCGAAAACGGTATTTTAACCAGACAATTACAAACAGGATTTATTCCATCATTAATATTCTGGGGACCTCCTGGAACAGGAAAAACTACTTTAGCAGAAATCTTAGCAAAAGAAAGTGAACGTCCATTTTATGCATTAAGTGCCATTAATTCGGGAGTAAAAGACATTCGAGAAGTAATTGACAAAGCCAAAACTAATCACGGATTATTTACAGCGCGAAACCCGATTTTGTTTATTGACGAAATTCATCGTTTTAGCAAATCTCAACAAGACTCTCTTTTGGCTGCTGTAGAACGCGGATGGATTACGTTGATTGGTGCTACAACAGAAAATCCAAGTTTTGAAGTTATTCCGGCATTGCTTTCAAGATGTCAGGTTTACACCTTAAATCCTTTTACCAAAGATGATTTACAAGCTTTATTAAACAGAGCAATAGATAAAGATACTTACTTGCAATCAAAAAATATTGAATTAAAAGAAACAGAAGCTTTATTTAGAATTTCTGGTGGAGATGGCCGAAAATTGCTCAACACGTTTGAACTTATTGTAAATGCAACATCCGATGAGACAATTGTAATTACAAATGAAGCAGTAATGAAAATTGTACAAAAAAACACTGTGCTTTATGACAAAACGGGAGAACAACATTACGATATAATTTCTGCTTTTATAAAATCGATACGAGGAAGTGATCCAAATGGAGCCGTATATTGGTTGGCAAGAATGATTGAAGGCGGAGAAGATTTAAAATTTATTGCCAGACGAATGGTTATTGCCGCTTCTGAAGATATTGGTAATGCAAATCCAACAGCATTAATTATGGCAAATAATACGTTTCAGGCTGTTTCTGTAATTGGCTATCCAGAAAGTAGAATATTACTAAGCCAATGTGCTGTTTATTTAGCCACATCGCCAAAAAGCAATTCAACCTATATGGCTATTGGAAAAGCACAGCAAGTAGTAAAACAAACTGGCGATTTACCAGTGCCTATTCACCTAAGAAATGCGCCTACAAAATTGATGAAAGAATTAGGTTATGGAGATGATTATAAATACTCACACGATTACCCAAACAATTTTGCTTTTCAAGAGTTTTTACCTGATGAGTTGAGTGGAACTATTTTTTATGAGCCAGGAAATAACAGCAGAGAAAATGGAACAAGAGAATTTCTGAAAAACAGATGGCAAATCAAATACAACTATTAAAATAAAAATCTGCTTATTACAGCAGGTTTTTTATTTCTAATAAATGATTTACTTGTACAATACTTGCGTCTACTTTTTTGTAATGTTCGTTATAGAAAATAACATCCATTCCGATATTTTGTGCGCCTTGAATATCTGCTATAAGATTATCGCCAATCATAATCGATTTTTCTATTGAAGCATTTGCTGTATCTAAAGCAAATTCAAAAATTTTACTATCTGGTTTTTTTACTCCAGCCAATTCAGAATCGGTAACTGATTGAAAGTAATTGAAAATTCCAGAGTTTTTTAATTTTTGTTCTTGCACAACACTAAATCCATTAGTAATAATATGCAACTTATATTTTAACTGCAAATAATCAAGCAGTTCAATAGCTCCATCAAACAAATAATTGTGATTTGGCAAATATTTCAAGTAACGATTTCCTACTTCTAAGATTTCTTCCAGAGAAGAAACATAATTCAATTTTGAAAAAGTATCGCTAATTCGTCCAACACGAAGTTCATCTTGTGTAATTTGGTTTAGGCTATATTTATCCCAATAAATATTATTAATTTCTACGTAATACGTCAAAAAATCATCAACACTAAAAGGTAAATTTAATTCTTCTATTACTTGCTTAAAAGCTAGTGCAGAATTTTTTTCGAAATCCCATAAAGTATGATCTAAATCAAAAAAAACATCTGTTTTATTAGTCTGTTGTAAAAAATTCATTATTTGTTTGTGCTTTTATTAAGCACACAAAGATAAATAAATATCAAAAAACAATTATGCTTTATAACAAACCATTATCTACAAAACTATAATAATCGTATTCGGTAATAATAAAATGATCGAGAATATTGATGTCCATTATTTTACCCGCTTCTTTTATTTTTTTTGTAATAGCTAAATCAGCTTCGCTTGGTTGTAATTTGCCAGACGGATGATTGTGCACTAAGATAACTGCTGTTGCATTTTTTTCTAAAGCCATTTTAAACAAAATACGTAAATCAACCACCGTGCCTGTTACTCCGCCTTTACTAATATTTAATGTAGCATCTACATTATAAGAAACAAATCGTTCCTCAATTTCCAAACTTCTATTAGCAACAATATCGCGAACTGTATTTGCATTGTTTAGCAAAATAATCCAAAACTCTTCGTGAGACAATTCTCCGATTCGAGGTTGCATTAATTCAAATACATCTTTACTACAAGTAATTTTGTTTTTCTGTGTTACTTCGGCCATTCTGCGACGTTGACCTAACTCTAACGCGGCTACAATAGAAATTGCTTTTGCTTCGCCAATTCCTTTAAACTTTTGCAAGTTTGCAACAGATTGTCTTGCTAATTCTGGTAAACTATTATTATTTTCTTCTAGAATTCTTCTGCATAAATCTACTGCAGATTCATTTCTGCTACCCGAACCAATCAAGATAGCCAGTAGTTCGGCATCACTCAAAGCACTTTTTCCTTTGAGTAAAAGTTTTTCTCTCGGTCGATCATCTTCGGCCCAAGCGTTGATTGGTTTTTTGTTTTCTATACCACTTTTTCAGAAAGTTACAACAAAAAAACAATTCATAAAATCTCACTTTAAAAAAGTATCCTTTTAAACTACTTTTATTCTTCAATAAAAAAAAACCTTCCTATCTTTCGATAAAAAGGTTTTTTTGTTTTACAATGTAGTTACAAATTCTTCTAAAACTAATCCGCCATAATTTCCAGAACTCATAAACAGCAAAACTGTATTTTCTGTTTCTACTGCTTCAATATAATTTTTAAAATCGGCTGCATTGGTATATGTAGTTAATTGTTCTAAATCAAACGCTTGTTTCATTTCTTCCGCAGAAATTTCTGGCATACGTTTTATTTTCAACGCATCTAAAGAATAGAAAACTACGGCTTCATCTGCCAAATTCAACGCTCCTTCGTATTCCGATAAAAAAGCTGTATTTAAGCTGCTATACGTATGTAATTCTAAACAAGCAATTAGCTTTTTTGTTGGATATTGTTCTCGCACTGCTTTCATCGTTGCTTTTACCTTACTTGGCGAATGTGCAAAATCTTTATAAACAATAGTGCCATTTTGATCTAACAGCTTTTCTAATCGCTTTGAAGCTCCTTTGAAACTTGCAATAGCTTCGAAAAAATCATCTTCATCAATGCCCATGTTTTGACAAACCCATTTGGCACCACTTATATTATTTATATTATGCTGACCAAAAACTTCTAATGGCAACAATCCTTCGTTTGTAATTAAATAAGAAACCGAATCGTTGATTTCGTGCTCTAAA
>JASLED010000092.1 GCA_030151255.1 Flavobacterium sp. | reverse complement strand
TTAGAATCAAAAAATAATAATGGATAGAGTTATTCGTATTGGTACGCGCGATAGCGAATTGGCTATGTGGCAAGCAACAACGGTAGAAAAAGCGTTGAACAAGTTGGGCTACAAAACAAAATTAGTTCCGGTAAAATCGGAGGGAGATTTGGTTTTGGACAAGCCTTTGTACGAAATGGGAATCACGGGCATTTTTACCAAGACATTGGATGTGGCCATGATTAACAAAAAAGTAGATATCGCAGTGCATTCGATGAAGGATGTGCCAACTGCTTTACCCACTGGAATTGTACAAGCCGCAGTTTTAAAACGTGCAAATACGTTAGATATTTTATTACATAAAGGCAATACGTCATTTTTAACGCCTGAGTCAACCGCAGTGGTGGCAACAGGAAGTTTGCGTCGCAAAGCAATGTGGCTCAATCGTTTTCCGAATCATCAATTGGTAGATTTGCGCGGAAATGTTAATACACGTATGCAAAAATTGACGGATAACGAAGAGTGGAAAGGCGCTATTTTTGCTTCGGCAGGATTGGATAGAATTGCCAAAAAGCCAAAAAATTTCATCAATTTAGATTGGATGATTCCTGCACCAGCACAAGGAGCAATGGTTGTAGTAGCAATGGCTGACGACTATTTTGCTTTGGATGCTTTGCGCGAATTGAACGATTATGAATCGGAAATGACAACGCATATTGAACGTCAGTTTTTGAGAACCTTAGAAGGGGGCTGCACAGCGCCAATTGGAGCATTAGCAACGTACGATTCAAAAACAGAAACTATTGATTTTACAGGTGTTCTTTTGTCGTTGGATGGAAAAGAAAAGTTCGAAATCAAAAAGAATGTACCAATTAAGGAGTGGAAAAAATTGGGATTCTTCGCCGCACAAGAATTATTGGCGAATGGCGGATTGCAATTAATGGAAAAACTTCGCACAGCATTAAACAGAACAAAATAGTGAATCAACCGTTTATTTTATCTACCCGAAAATTAGCAGCAAGCAATAAAGCAATTGCAGCAAAAAGTCAGTTGCAGTGGTTAGAAGAAGATTTTATCACTACGCAAACCAAGGCTTTTTCTATTGATAAAGTAAATGATTACGTGTTGTTTACCAGTCAAAATGCGGTAAAAAGCGTTTTGGAAAATGAAAATATAGCGCTCATCAAACAAAAACCTGCGCTTTGTGTGGGATTGAAAACCAAAGAACTTTTAACTTCTTTGGGATGGGAAGTGAAAGTTTGGGCACATTATGCGAGTGAATTGTCGTTGATTATTGCGGCAGAATACAGCCAAGTGTCTTTTTCATTTTTTTGTGGAAACATTAGAAGAGAAGTATTGCCTACTTTTTTTCGAACAAACGGAATATTGTTTGATGAATACGAAGTGTATCACACAGTGGCACAATCGCAGCGCATTGAACAAAAGGTAGAAGGTATTTGTTTTTACAGTCCTTCTGGTATTGAAAGCTATTTGCAACAAAATACAATTACCAATGAAGTTTGCTTTTGTATTGGACATACAACAGCCGCAGCATTGGACGGAATAACCCAAAATATTGTTTTGGCTCAGCAACCAACAATTGAGTCAACAATAGAAACTTGTATAGCATATTATAAATAATTGTCAGCTAAAATTGACGAATAAAATCGGTTGAAAGATGATTAAAAATGATTTATTCTTAAGAGCATTAAAAGGAGAAACGGTGGAAAGACCACCAGTATGGATGATGCGTCAAGCAGGTAGATATTTGCCAGAATTCCGTGCTTTGCGAGATAAATATGATTTTTTTACACGTTGTAGAATGCCAGAAATTGCAGCAGAAATTACAGTACAACCTATTCGTATTGTAAAACCAGATGCAGCAATTTTGTTTTCGGATATTTTAGTTGTTCCACAAGCGATGAATATCGATGTAGAAATGCGTCCAGAAGTTGGGCCGTGGGTGCCTAATCCAATTCGTACAGCAAAGGATGTTGAACAAGTAATTGTACCTAATATCGAAGAAACTTTAGGTTATGTAATGGATGCTATTAAAGTAACCAAAGAAATGCTGAACGACGAAGTACCTTTGATCGGATTTGCGGGTTCGCCTTGGACAATTTTTTGTTATGCAGTAGAAGGGAAAGGCTCAAAGAGTTTTGATATTGCGAAGAGAATGTGTTTTGCAGATCCAATTGCATCGCATACTTTATTGCAAAAAATTACAGATACTACAATTCTTTACTTGAAAGAAAAAGTAAAGGCAGGAGTAGATGCTGTTCAGATTTTTGATTCTTGGGGAGGAATGCTTTCTCCTACAGATTACCAAGAATTTTCTTGGCAATACATCAACCAAATTGTAGAAGCATTGGCAGACATTACACCTGTTATTGTTTTCGGAAAAGGTTGTTGGTTTGCATTGCCAGAAATGGCGCAATCTAAAGCATCTGCTTTAGGAGTAGATTGGACGTGTAGTCCTAAAAACGCAAGATTGTTTACCGGTGGTGATATTACTTTACAAGGTAACTTTGATCCAAGCCGTTTAATGTCGCCAATTCCTACCATCAAAAAAATGGTTCATGAAATGATTGATGCTTTTGGAAAAGATAAATATATTGTAAATTTAGGTCACGGAATTTTACCGCATATTCCAGTAGATCATGCAAAAGCATTTATTGAAGCTGTTAAAGAATACGAACAAAAATAAAACAATAATTTAAGCGAAAGAGTTTGTGATAAAAACAAACTTTTTTGCTTTTATAACTATTTTGCCTATGTTGAGTAAAGGAACAAAAAGTGAAGAAGATAAAAGAATAGAATCAATTGTTACAAAACTATCATCAATAGGTTTTGTGCCAGAAGATGCGTCTGTTGTTCAGGAATTAGATGAAGAGCTGAGAAAGATAGGACTTACTTATCAAGATTTTTTAGATATGGATGTTAACGAATTTCCTGCACATATTCATCGTTTTAATTTTGGTTGGAATCACATGGAGCAATTGGCAGATATTTTGGTACAATGGGGAGCAAAAGAATCTAGTTTGAAGCCAAAAGCCAAAGCAATGTATCAATACATTCAGAATGAAAGCAAAGCTTTTTCTTTTCAGATAATGGCAAAATTAGCACAGTTGTAATTCTTGCGGAAAGAATTGCCAAAAATGAATAACAAGATTATGAAAGAAAAGTTCTATCAATATATTCAACAACTTCAAGATACCATTACCGCAGGTTTAGAAAAAGTGGACGGTAAGGCAAAGTTTCAACAAGATTTGTGGGAACGTGCCGAAGGTGGTGGAGGACGAACTCGCGTTATTGAAAATGGCGATGTATTTGAAAAAGGCGGAGTAAATATTTCTGCAGTTCACGGCGAATTGCCTGTAGCCATGCAAAAGTATTTTAATGTTGGTGATGTAGATTTTTATGCTTGTGGATTGAGTTTAGTTATTCATCCCAAAAATCCAATGGTACCTACAGTGCATGCCAATTGGCGTTATTTTGAAATGTACGACAAACAAGGCAATATTGTACGCTCTTGGTTTGGTGGTGGGCAAGATTTAACGCCTTATTATTTGTTTGAAGAAGATGCCAAGCATTTCCATCAAGTGTGTAAAACGGCGTGTGATAAGCACAATCCAGCTTTTTATCCGTTGTACAAAAAACAATGCGACGAATATTTTTGGAATGCCCATAGAGAAGAAGCACGCGGTGTAGGCGGATTGTTTTTTGATCGATTAGAAGCAACCGAAAACTGGAGGTCTGAACAATGGTATAATTTTGTAACTGAAGTAGGAGATAGTTTTCTTGAAGCTTATGTGCCTATCGTAGAAAAAAGAATGAATTTACCTTACACAGCAGAACAACGTACTTGGCAAGAAATCAGACGTGGCCGTTACGTGGAATTTAATTTAGTACATGATAAAGGAACGTTATTCGGATTGAAAACCAATGGCCGTATCGAATCTATTTTGATGAGTTTACCACCGCATGTACAATGGGTGTACGATCATCATCCAGAAGAAGGAAGTGAAGAAGAAAAACTGATCAGGATATTAAAAGAACCAAATGCATGGTTAGATTAACTCTGTTTTTTCTAGGATTTTTTTTTAGTACAAGTATTTTGGCTCAAAAAGATACTTTGAATCCTTATATGGTTTCTTATGAAGAAAAAATAATAGTTAGAACAAGTTATCAAAAAGATACTGATTCATTTATCCTTAAGCAAGAGATAGATGGTAAGCAGGAGAATTTTAATTTTTTTCCAAATATAAAAGATAAGATAAGTTTTGGAGTTACTTATAAAATTATAGATGTTTCGGTAGGTTATACGCCTTGGTTTATGAAGTCTGAAGGAAGCAAATATAAAGCGAGTAATTTTAATTTTGATACAAGATTTAATTATAAAAAATGGTATCAATCAATAAGTATTATTAAGCAGAAAGGTTTTTTTACTGAATTAAAAAGTAAAGATGGATTTTATTTACCTTCTTTTCGATCTTTAAGATTAGGCGGCACAACTTCTTATGTACATAATAATAACTTTTCTTTTTCGGCATTGTTTAATCAAAATCAATGGCAAATTAAAAGTGCAGGAAGTTTTGTGTCAAATTTTGCTTATTACTACACAAGTTTAGAGAATAAAGATGATAAGGCAACTTTTGATATAGAAACGTATAACTTATCATTAAGTCCTTCCTATTATTATACCTGGGTAATTAATAAAAAGGTTTTTTTATCTGGCGGAGTTGGGGTTGGAGCAGGAATAAATATTCACAACAAAAAAACATCTGCACTTTGTCAGGTAATTTTTAACTCTAAATTAGGTTATGATGCTAATTCATTTTATAGCTATTTGGAGATCAATAATTCTAGTTTTTTATTTAATGAAAATAAAGCACATATTGACGAAACATCATTAAACGCATTAATTTCAATGGGATTTAGGTTTGATCCACCCAAAAAAATAAAAAATATTTACAGCAAAGAATTCAAAAAAATAAAACAAGAAGTACATCAAGAAATAACATTATAAAGATTAACGTTTAAAAATGTTATTCCAAAGCATATAAAAAATACAAAAAACATGTTTCCATTACAAAGAGGTAGAAGATTAAGAACAAGCGAATCTATTCGTAGTTTAGTGAGAGAAACTATTGTAACTCCACAAGATTTTATGTTTCCTATGTTTATTTCGGAAGGAACAAATGTAGAGGAACCTATTCCGTCAATGCCAGGTATTTTTAGAAGATCTGTTGATTTGACGGTAAAAGAAGTAAAAGAATTGTATGCGTTGGGTATCCGCGCAGTAAATATATACGTAAAAGTAAGCGATCATTTAAAAGACAACAAAGGAACAGAAGCTTGGAATGCCAATGGATTGATGCAAACTGCCATCAAAGCCATTAAAGATGCGTGCCCGGGTATGGTGGTTATGCCAGATGTTGCGTTGGACCCTTATTCTATTTACGGACATGATGGAATTATCGAAAACGGAAAAGTAATCAACGATGCTACGGTAGATGCGTTGACAAAAATGAGTGTTTCTCATGCAGAAGCAGGAGCTGATTTTGTTGCGCCAAGCGATATGATGGATGGTCGTGTTTTGCGTATGCGCCAAGCATTGGATCAATCCGGATTTACCGATGTAGGTATTATGAGTTATTCTGCCAAATATGCGTCTGCTTTTTACGGTCCGTTTAGAGATGCGTTAGATAGCGCGCCTCGTTTGGATGTTGAAGTACCGAAAGACAAAAAGACGTATCAAATGGATTATGCCAACCGAATTGAAGCCATAAAAGAAGCAATGTACGATGTTGAAGAAGGAGCGGATATTGTAATGGTAAAACCAGGAATTGCTTATTTGGATATCGTTCGTGAAGTAAAAGATGCGGTAAATGTTCCGGTATCTGTTTTCCACGTTTCGGGAGAATATGCCATGGTAAAAGCAGCAGCAGAAAGAGGTTGGTTGGACCACGATTTAGTAATGATGGAACAACTAACGTGTATTAAACGCGCAGGAGCAAGTTTAATTTCTACTTATTTTGCGAAAGAAGCAGCAATTGTATTGAATAAATAATACAGATTAAATCAAATAAAAAAAGCTCGATAAATATATATTGTCGAGCTTTTTCATTTTATAATTTCGCTAATTCTTTTTCGATGCCTTCTATTTTTATGCCATAATTTTGGTAGATGATTTCCCCATCTTTCTTAATAAAAACGAAAGGAACTGTTTTAAAATCATACTTGATTTTGTACTTTTTGATTAATTCGTCAGAACTAAAAATTACCCAAGGCTCATTTAGTTCTCCAAATCGTTGAAACATGCTTCCATCTTTAAACGTATTTATCTTCTGAAAACTATCTCGATACAACGCTACAAAATTAATTTTTGCAAATGCTGGGTTTTCTGTCAATTTGTTTAATTTAGGATAAGCCATTACACACGGGCCACATCCTGTTGAGGTAACAATAAACAAACCATCTTCTGTAACTAATTCGCTTACATTGTATTCTTTATCAGTGTATGAACGAATTGTATTTTCTACTATTTCATTATTGACCACTGCTTTGGTAGATACATTGGTTTGGCTAGTAATAGTTCCATCGGTATCAATAATCATTTCAGTTCCATCTTCTCTTACTAAACCAATTACCAAGGAGGTTCCAGTCATTTCAGTAGCTATATGTTGATAATATTTTCCAAATTGATTGCCCGCTCCTTTTTCTAATAAATCGAGGTCAAATTCAGATAATTTTCCCATTAAAGAAAAACTCATGCTTTCTTTGAATTGTTGCTGCTCTTCGGGTGTTAAATTTTCTTTTAGCGCAGGGAAGTTTTTGTCAATATAGTGGTCTTTGTTAGGTGTTTGTGAGTAAAAATACGCAACAGATGATAGCAGTAAGACAAGAATTAATACTATCCATTTTAAACTTTTTTTCATTTTTATAATTTCGCTAATTCTTTTTCGATGTCTTCTATTTTTATGCCATAATTTTGATAGATAATTTTCCCATCCTTTTTAATAAAAACGTAGGGAACTCCTTTAAAGTCATACTTTGTTTTGTACTTTTTGATTAATTCGTCAGAATTAAAAATTACCCAAGGTTCATTAAGTTCTCCAAATCGTTGAAACATACTTCCTTCTTTAAACGTATTTATTTTCTGAAAACTATCTCGATACAACGCTACAAAATTAATTTTTGCAAATGCTGGGTTTTGTGTCAATTTGTTTAATTCAGGATAAGCCATCACACACGGGCCACATCCTGTTGAGGTAACAATAAACAAACCATCTTCTGTAACTAATTCGCTTACATTGTATTCTTTATCAGTGTATGAACGAATTGTATTTTCTACTATTTCATTATTGGCTACTGCTTTGGTAGATACGCTGGTTTTATTGGTAATAGTTCCATCTGGGGCTATAATCATTTCAGTTCCATCTTCTTTAATAAAACTTATAGTTTCAATTCTACCGCTTCTTTGTGAAAATATATATTGATAATAAACCCCAATTTGATCGCCAGCACCTTTTTCTAATAGATTAAAATTCTGAATAATTAGTTTTCCTTCTTTGTTAAATCGCATACTTTTTTTGAACTGATTGTATTCTTGGTTGGAAAGATTTTCTTTCAGCAAAGGTAAATGTTGCGCAATGTATACATCTTTATTGGTGCTTTGTGCAAATAAAGTAGTGCACAACACAAAGGTTAATAAGGTAATTAATTTTCTCATTATTAAGTTTTTTTGGTTGAACGAATATAAACTTTTTGAATTAAATGTTTGCAAAGTGCAAAAGCTAAGTCTAATAGTTTTTGTAAATTTGGGTAAACAAATAAATAAACAAATTCAGTATGCGTAATTACCTAAAAACAATGATAGCTTTGGTAGCTTCGATTGTATTTTTTTCGTGTGGAAAAAAACAAGAAACTCAATTACCAGAGCCAGTATATGAATCAGAAAGAGGCGCAAGTGTAGAAATGACAACTGCCGAAAAAATAGCCTTGGGCGAAAAATTGTTTACAGGAAAAGGAACCTGTACTTCTTGTCATTTAGCAGACAAAAAAGTTATAGGACCAAGCGTGCAAGATATTGTGCGTATTTATGATAAAGAAGGCGCAAGTATTGTATCGTTTTTAAAAGGCGAATTAGATCCAATTGTAGATCCATCTCAATTTATTATCATGCAAGCTAATCTACAAATTACAAAAAAGATGAGCGATACCGAATTAGAAGCTTTAGAAGCTTATATGAGAAGTTTGTAACTTAACAACATAAAATAACAAAAGCTTGAATAATTTTATCCAAGCTTTTGTTGTTTTATATTTTAATTAACTGCTATTTTTTAATCTGAAATTGTTTTTTTAATGCATTATAAACTGCTAAATGAAATACGGTAGCATGCGTTTCGTCTTCTAAATAATCAAATGTAGTATTTAATGAAGCATTGTTTAATAAGCTCGAATAAAACTGTACCGATTCGTTATACATTTTTACATCTTCTTCTTTCTTTGGTGCAGCTACAAAAACATTTATAGGCTGTTGAATTTCATTAATTTTAGCTTCTGCATCTTTTTGCAACAATTGTCCATCGCCCCACCATAAACTCGGGCTTACAATAATATAGTTACAAAATAGTGTGGGATAATTAACTAATAAATAAGCGCTCATTAATCCAGCTAAAGATTCTCCAACAACTGTTCGATTCGAATTAACATTATACTTTTTCTCTACATATGGAATTAATTCTTGTTGCAAAAATTTGATATAATTGTCAGCTCCTCCATACTGAGGAAAATGTGTTTTGCTAAATCCTTCTTTTTCAATAAAATCTAAATTATTTACCGGAAACGTAAAATCTCTTCGTCTATTTGTATTTTCAATGCCAATTATAATAGCTTCGGGAAAACGATTAATCCATGTAAGAGCATTAAATCTAAAAATACCTGTTAGATGAATAAAATCCTCCTCAACACCGCCATCTAAAATATAAACAACAGGATATTTTTTGTCAGATTTAGCTGAATATTCTGGTGGTAGGTAAATGTTGATGGTTCTATTTTCATTTAAAATACTCGACTTTATGCTAACTGATTCGCCAAGTTTTATTGGTTGAGGTTTTTTGTTTGCATATATTATCAACGAAAGCAAGAGAAAAAATGCAGAAAAAAATGTTTTTTGTATTGTCATAAATAAATTATTTTTTCAAAATTAAAAAAATAAAGATTGCATCGTTGAATAAATGGAAAATACCGATTTATCAACTGTTTTTTCAGCGTATATTCGGTAAAAGCCAATCGCTGAACGCTTATTATTTAGAAACATTCTATTGTTTTTGGATAGCAATAATTAGTAACTTTACTTTACAATACTAAAAAAAAATTCATGGACTTCTTATATCAAGATCCGTATCCAATTCAAAAAGATGATACGCAATACAAAAAAATTTCTTCTGATTTTGTAAAAGTTGAAAAATTAGGAGATAGAGAAATTTTAGTGGTTGATCCTAAGGGAATTGAATTATTGGCTGAAACAGCTATGACGGATGTTTCTTTTATGTTGAGAACATCGCATTTAGAAAAATTAAGAGCAATTCTAGATGATCCAGAAGCAACAGATAATGATCGTTTTGTGGCTTATAATCTATTGCAAAATGCTGTTGTTGCAGTAGACGGACAGTTGCCATCTTGTCAAGATACAGGAACTGCAATTGTTGTAGGAAAAAAAGGAGAAAATGTATACACAGGCTCTAATGATGCCGATAGTTTATCAAAAGGAATTTTTAATACATATCAAAAGAAGAATTTGAGATATTCTCAAATTGTTCCAATTAGTATGTTTGAAGAAAAAAACTCAGGTTCAAATCTCCCTGCGCAAATTGATATTTATGCAACAGAAGGTGCTAAATACGAATTTTTGTTTTTAGCAAAAGGAGGAGGTTCTGCCAATAAAACATTTTTGTACCAAAAAACAAAATCGTTATTAAATGAGAAAAATTTAACTGAGTTCATCAAAGAAAAAATAATGGATTTAGGTACTTCGGCTTGTCCTCCGTATCACTTAGCTTTAGTGATTGGCGGAACATCTGCCGAAGCAAACTTGGCAGCCGTAAAAAAAGCATCTGCAGGATATTATGATAATTTACCTACAACAGGAAATATGGGCGGACAAGCTTTCCGTGATCTTGAGTGGGAAAAACGTTTACAATTAATCTGTCAAGAATCGCATATTGGAGCGCAGTTTGGCGGAAAATACTTTACGCACGATGTTCGTGTAATTCGTTTACCTCGTCATGCAGCTTCTTGTCCTGTAGGATTGGGAGTTTCTTGTTCGGCAGACAGAAATATCAAAGCAAAAATTACAGCAGAAGGATTGTTTGTGGAACAGTTAGAAACAAATCCTGCAAGATTATTACCTGCTGTAGCACCACATTTAGAGGCGCCAATTGTAATTGATTTGGATAAACCAATGAAAGAGCAATTAGCTGAGCTAACTAAATATCCTGTAAAAACACGTTTAATGTTAAACGGAACTGTAATTGTAGCACGAGATATTGCGCATGCTAAAATTCAGGAAATGTTAGACAATGGCGAAGAAATGCCAGAATACTTCAAAAATCACCCAGTTTATTATGCAGGACCTGCAAAAACACCAGAAGGAATGCCTTCAGGTAGTTTTGGACCTACAACAGCTGGACGTATGGATCCATACGTAGATGCTTTTCAGGCAGTTGGAGGAAGTATGATTATGTTGGCCAAAGGAAACCGTAGCCAAGCTGTTACAGATGCTTGTAAAAAACATGGTGGCTTTTATTTAGGCTCTATTGGCGGACCAGCGGCAATTCTTGCAAAAGAAAACATTTTAAGCGTTGAAGTAGTAGATTTTCCAGAACTAGGAATGGAAGCTGTACGTAAAATTGTGGTAAAAGATTTTCCTGCTTTCATCATCACAGATGATAAAGGGAATGATTTCTTTGCAGATTTAAAATAGAAAACTATCAATTCAATAAATATTAAATGAGGAAAGGCTAACATTCGATAGAATGTTAGCTTTTTTTGTTGATAGAAATAAAAATAACCTAGCAATAGCAAAACTCTATTAATTCGCGTAAAAAAATTAACTTTGCAGTATGCAAGCGGAGAAAAAAGATATCAGAAGTTTATCTAAAGAAGCATTAAGAGAATTTTTTGTTTCTCAAGGAGATAAAGCATTTAGAGGAAATCAAGTATATGAATGGTTATGGAGCAAAAGCGCCCACACATTTGAAGATATGAGTAACTTATCCAAAGAAACTCGTCAAATGTTGGACGATCATTTTGTAATCAATCATGTTTCTGTAGATACAATGCAAATTAGCATTGATGGAACAATTAAAAACGGAGTAAAATTACACGACGGATTAATTGTGGAATCTGTATTAATTCCTACCGAAACCAGAACAACCGCTTGTGTATCATCTCAAGTAGGCTGTAGCTTAGATTGCGAATTTTGCGCAACGGCACGTTTAAAACGCATGAGAAACTTAAATCCTGACGAAATTTACGATCAAGTAGTTACCATCGATAAACAAAGTCGTTTGAATCACGGCAGGCCATTGTCAAATATTGTGTTTATGGGAATGGGCGAACCGTTGATGAATTATAACAACGTGCAAGCAGCCATTGATAAAATTACTTCAGACGAAGGATTGGGTATGTCTGCAAAACGTATTACAGTTTCTACATCTGGTATTCCAAAAATGATTAAGAAATTGGCAGATGATGGTGTGAAATTCAAATTAGCCGTATCCTTGCACTCGGCAATAGAAGAAATTAGAAACGAAATTATGCCGTTTTCTAAAAGTTTTCCATTAACCGATTTGAGAGATGCTTTACAATATTGGTATACAAAAACCAAGAGCAGAATTACTTACGAATATGTAGTTTGGAAAGGAATCAACGATGACAAAAAATCGATAGATGCCTTGGTGAAATTTTGCAAATATGTACCTTCAAAAGTAAATTTAATTGAATATAATCCAATTGATGATGGAATGTTTCAACAAGCAGATTCTTCAGCAATTGATAATTATATCAAAGCCTTAGAAAGCAATAATATTACGGTTGTAGTGCGCAGAAGTAGAGGTAAAGATATTGATGCAGCTTGCGGACAATTAGCTAATAAATCATAACTAAATCAGATAGAAGTTAATGAATATAGTACAGCAAATACAAGAACCTATAAAATTGGAGATGGAACTTTTTGAGAAAAAGTTTCATAAATCAATGGCTACAAAGGTGGCGTTATTAAATCGTATTACGTACTATATTGTTAACCGAAAAGGAAAGCAAATGCGCCCAATGTTTGTGTTTCTTGTTGCAAAAATGATGGGCGACGCAGAAGTAAACGAACGAACGTATAGAGGTGCTTCTGTAATAGAACTTATTCATACCGCTACATTGGTACATGATGATGTAGTTGATGATAGCAACAAACGTCGTGGATTTTTCTCATTAAATGCTTTATGGAAAAATAAAATTGCTGTTTTGGTAGGCGATTACTTATTGTCTAAAGGATTATTACTTTCTATTGACAATGGCGATTTTGATTTACTTCGAATTATTTCTGTAGCAGTTCGAGAAATGAGTGAAGGAGAATTGCTTCAGATTGAAAAAGCACGTCGATTAGATATCACAGAAGATATTTATTACGAAATTATTCGTCAAAAAACAGCAACATTAATTGCGGCTTGTTGTGCGTTGGGCGCTGCTTCGGTGCAACCCGATAACGCTGATTTAATTGAGCGAATGCGCAAATTTGGAGAAGTAATTGGAATGGCGTTTCAAATAAAAGATGATTTATTTGATTATACTGACGGACCAATTGGAAAACCAACAGGAATTGATATTAAAGAACAAAAAATGACCTTGCCGTTAATTTATGCGCTAAATACAGCCAATAAAGATCAACGTAAATGGCTTATAAATTCCGTAAAAAATCACAACGAAGATAAACGCCGAGTAAAAGAAGTTATTGCTTATGTAAAAGAAGCAGGCGGGTTAGATTACGCTACAAAAAAAATGAACATGTATCAGCAAGAAGCACTTCAATTACTTGCCGATTTTCCAAATTCATCCTACAAAGAATCTTTAATTACAATGGTGAATTATGTAATTGAAAGAAAAAAATAATTTTTTTTATTTTTCATACAACCTTTTGCAAATAGTTGCGTCTATGTAATAGATGAACCTTAAAACTATTTTTATGAAAGGAGTTATACTACTTATTTTGACGATTATTAATTCCGTCATGTTGCTAATAAAAGATATTATAATTTATTAGAAATGTTTTTCTAACTATTTTGTAGAACATACGCGTAGTTCTGGTTAAATAGTAGAAATTAGCAACACTAAAAGACGTGAAATTGATAAAACTTTATCCCAAAAAACCTGAAGATTATTTAGATGATTTGCGGTGCAGTAAACGCACAGCACAGCATGAGGTATATCAAATGTTGTCGGGTAAAATGTTAAGCGTTTGCAGACAATATATCAACGATATACATTATGCCGAAGACGTAATGATTACTGCCTTTATGAAAGTTTTTACAATAATTGATAAATACGAAAGAAAAGGAAGTTTTGAAGGCTGGGTAAGACGCATAATGATAAATGAATCTATATCATTTTTAAGAGCACAGAAAAAACTAACTTATTTAGACGATGTTGTTGTAGGTACCGAAGATGAAGTAGAAGATTATCAAGATAATTTATCATTAGAAGACATTCAAATCTTAATTGACGATTTACCTGAAGGTTGCAGAATGGTGTTTAATTTATTTGCATTAGAAGGATTAAAACACAATGAAATAGCACAAATGCTTCAAATCAACGAAGGAACTTCAAAATCACAGCTTTCTCTAGCGAGAAAATTATTGAAAAATCAATTGAATAATCTTAAAAAAAGAGGTTTATGGAATGGGGTAAAATAGAAAAAAATTGGAAGAAACAGTTAGAAGACCGAGAGATTACTCCTTCTGATGCAGCTTGGCAAAAACTAGCGCAACAATTGGGACAAGAAGAAAAGCAAGAAAAGCAAATAGCGTATAAAAAATGGCTAAGCTTAGCAGCATGTTTTTTGGTTGGCGGCGCTATTGCTTGGATGTTACTCCCATCAGCAGTTAATAATATAGAAGATCAATTAACAAGTCCAATGAAAGAAATCATTGTAGTTGATGCTGAAGAAATAATCCAAAATGATGTTGTTGAGGAAAAAAATGAATCAAACAATCAAATAACTGTTTATAACAAAGAAAAAGATGTAATAAAAAATTCTCATTATGAAGAATCTAGAATAGCACAAATTAATACCATAAAAGATACTTCTAAAGCTAAAGTAACGCAAGATGCAGAATTAGCAACATCTAAACTAATTCCTATTATCATCGAAAAAATTGAAACAAACAATCGTATTGTTGTTGATAGCAATAAGCTATTAAAACAAGTAGAAGGTGAGGTAGAAATAGAATATAGAGAAACTAAGTTAAAAAAGATTTATGAAACAACTAAAAAAGTTGTTGTAGACATTTCAAATAGCAAGTATGAAAAATAAATTTAAGTATATCATAGCAGTTATTTCAACTGCGTTAGCAACACCTGTCTCGGCTCAAATTGTAGTTGAAAAAGTGTCAAAAGAAATAAACGAAAAAAATAAAGTTACCAAAAGCACAGAAAAATCATTTAAAGAATTTGATTATAAGGTAAGCGAAATTGCAGTAGAAATACAAAACATAACTGTAAAAGAAAAGCAAAACCTACGAGTAAAAGTAGATTCTATAAATAATTTAATTGATCAGAATGCAATAAGCGAAGATGCAGCATCTGCCTATAAAAATAAATATGCAAAAGATGCCTCTACAAATATTGAAGCAAAAGTTGCCAAATTGCAAGATAGTCTTACAAATATGATTCAAAATCGAGTAGATTTTGCAATGAAAAATGGCGAATATCTAACAATGACTGATACAACAAAATTAACAAGTATTCAGATTGGAAAGAATTTTGGCGATAAAAGTAAAACGGATAGTAATTATTTAGGAGAACGCAGAAATGCTTTCAAAATGTTTATTACCTATGGGATAACAAATTTGGCTACTGATGGAGCTTTTGCTAATTCAGATATTCGTTATATGCCATCCAATCATGCTCAGTTTGGTTTTCTCCTTAAAACAAGAATATTGAAAAACAGTAATTTATTATATCTAAAGTACGGAATAGGCTGGGAATATAATAGCTTAAAGCCAACTGGCCAACGTTATTTTGAAGTGGTAGATGGGCAAACTGTTTTATCAGATTATGACGATCGTTTTACCAAATCGAGATTAGCGGCCAATTCATTTCAAATTCCAGTTTATTTAGAGTTTGATTTTGGTAAAAAAAGAACAGATGAAAAAACAGGACGCAATTATTTTATCTCTGAATCTACTTGGCGAATGGGAATTGGTGGTTATGTAAACTTTGCAGATAACCGAGGAAAACAAATCTATCATTACAAAGATGATGAAGCAAGATATAGAGTAGAAAAGTATTCTAATCTTTCAATCGAAAAAACTAGATACGGAGTGGGAGCTTATGTAGGTTATGCTGCTTTTGCACTTCAATTTCAATATGAGTTAACACCACTTTTCAAAAATAACGACGTAAAACAAAACGTATGGTCGTTAGGTTTAAGGGTAGATTTATAATTTAATACAGTCGAGGACTATGATTTCATCTAAACACATTCTCATTTTATTATTTTCAGTAATATCTGCTGTTCTTTTTGCCCAAAAGAAAGAAATTACAGGAAAAATTATAGATAAATCAACACAAACTGGTATTGAAGGTGTTGTTGTTAGCGATCTTTCACTTAACGAATCTGTGCTTACAAATAAAGAAGGAAAATATGTAATTAATATTTCTGAAAAAGAAGACGGACTGCTACTAAACCATATCAATTACAAAGCAATAAAAGTTGATTTGGCAAATAGTAAATCAATCGAATTGGAGCCAATTACCAATGAGTTAGAAGAAATCGTTGTATTTAAAAAATCGTTGAAAGATACCTTTGGTCCGGCGCTTTTGGCAATGCACAATTCACTTAAAAAAGGTGAATTGTATAAAACCTACATGCGAGAGTTTAATATCATCAACAGAAATACAGTAAATGTTGCCGATGGTTTGGTTGATTTTTATATTGCAAAACCAGGTAAAAAAGCTGTGGTGGATATTAGAGAACATCGTGCATTTATTTCTAAGGAAGAATTTTATAAAGATGAAACGCTCGAAGAATCTTTAAGTGTTGTAGGTTCGGGCGATTTGCGCAACTTTCTAAATAGCATCACAGACACAGAAACGATTTTGAAGATTATAAAAGATAAGAAAAAATATCAAATCGTAACAAAAATGCAACGCGGCGTTGATAATCAAAATAGAATTGTTTTGGAGTTCGATTCTTCTGATAAAACAGAATATTATTATAAAGGATATGTTGTTTTTGACGAAGACAGAACTAAAGTTTTAGCTTATAAAATAGAATATTTTGCCAATCAAAAACCTTTGCAAAAAAGCTTATTAGGCTTAATAAAAATGAAAGTGTGGAATTTAGAACGACACATTGTATTTAATCAATCCGAAAAAGGCACTCAACTAAAATACGGAGTGGTTCGTGTAAATTTTGATTTAAAAATAGTTGGAAAAGCAGAAATGAATCTCGATTTTACAAGAGATATTATTGTAGATCAGGTTATTCTAGATGCGCCAATGCTCGATCCTAAAACACATCCGTATATAGAACTTTATAGCAACAAAAGTAATTATAAAACAGAGTTTTGGAAAAATAGAAATATTAGGCCATTAACCATAAAAGAAGAAGCTATTTTGAGAGATCTCGAAAAAAAAGCATTAAAACAGTAGTAAAGTTGTAAGTTTTTATTTCATAAAGAAGTTGTTTTTACATAAAGCAACTTCTTTTTTTATCTTTGTATTAGAAAAGTAAATTATGATTTCTAAAAATACCATAGATGCTGTTTTTGACGCTGCTCGAGTAGAGGAGGTTATTGGCGATTTTGTCAATCTGAAAAAGTCAGGAGCAAATTATAAAGGATTGAGTCCTTTTGTAAACGAAAAAACGCCATCGTTTATGGTATCGCCCGTAAAACAAATTTGGAAAGATTTTAGTTCGGGCAAAGGTGGTAATGCAATTACTTTTATAATGGAACACGAACACTTTTCGTATCCAGAAGCCATTCGATATTTAGCAAAAAAATATGGTATTGAAATTGAAGAAACCGAACAAACTGATGCCGAGAAAGAGCAACTCAACGAAAAGGAAAGCATGTTTATCGTTTCTGAATTTGCAAAAAATTACTTTCAAGATACTTTATTAGAAACTGATGAAGGCAAATCAGTTGGATTATCTTATTTCAAAGAAAGGGGATTTACAACAGAAACAATAAAGCAATTCGGACTTGGATATTCTCCAGATAAATGGGATGTTTTTACAGAAGCAGCACTTAAAAAAGGTTATTCGTTAGAATATTTAGAAAAAACCGGACTTACAATTGTAAAAGAAGATAAACGCTTTGACCGTTTTAAGGGCAGAGTAATGTTTCCTATCCAGAGTATGTCTGGGCGTGTGCTTGGCTTTGGTGGACGAATTTTAACTAATGACAAAAAAGCAGCTAAATACTTAAATTCGCCCGAAAGCGATATTTATCACAAGAGCAAAGTACTTTACGGAATATCGCATGCTAAGCAATATATAGCTAAAAAAGACAATTGTTTTTTAGTAGAAGGCTATACAGATGTAATTCAAATGCATCAAGCAGGTATTAAAAACGTAGTAGCCTCATCAGGAACAGCGCTTACACCCGATCAAATACGATTGATTAGTCACTTAACCCAAAATATCACCATGTTATTTGATGGAGATGCGGCAGGTATCAGAGCTTCATTTCGAGGAGTAGATTTGATTTTAGAAGCAGGTATGAATGTGCGAATTTGTCCGTTGCCAGAAGGTGAAGATCCGGATAGTTTTGCACGAAAACATACATTACAAGAATTAGAAGGCTATTTTGCAGAAAATGCTACCGATTTTATTCGTTTTAAGGCAAATTCTTTGATGGAAGATGCCAAAGGCGATCCTATCAAAAAAGCAGAGCTTATTCGCGATATGGTAGCAAGCATTGCTAAAATACCTGATCAAATTAAAAGAGAAATTTATATTCAGGAATGTTCCCGAATTATGGATATTTCTGAAGAAGTAATTTTTAGTTCTCTAGCTCAAATTAGCCAAAAAGAATTGGCCGATGCCAATAAAAAATATGTCCAAGAGCGAAAGCAAATGGAAGTGGTATATGCTGAAAAACAACAAATTAATCAAAGTGTTGATGCGCTTTATTTACTAGAAAAACGCATTATCGAGATTTTGTTGTTGTACGGAAATGAACAAGAACAATTTATAGAATTGGTATTTCAGACAAATGATGATGACGAAATTATTGAAGTAGAGCAAAAGATAGAACAAAAAGTATATGAGCGAATTTATTTGAGTTTGCAAGAAGATGAAGTGCAGTTAACCAATCCAGTGTTCAAGCATTTGTATAATGATATCATTAATTATTATCATCAAAATACTTGGAGTTTGGAAGCGTATTTGAAACGCTTAGATCAGGAAATGTCTTTGCAGGTAACAAATATTTTGATGGAAGAAGAAAAAGAAGCTTTACATAAATGGGAATCTCAAAATATATTTGTAAAGCAAAAAAAGGATGGAATTGGTCAATATGCGTCCGAAACAATTCTTACGCTTAGAATGTATTTGGTAAATTCTATTATTGAAAAATATAAAAGTAGTTTGCCAGGAGCAGAGCAAGATAGAGCTTTTGAAATTTTGAGTATTATAATGGATTATACCATATTAATGAATACATTTTCGAAAAGATTAGGGCAAGTAACCACTCGTTTTAGAATATAATAAAAAAGATTCTCAATTTATTATTGAGAATCTTTTTTATTAGTACGGATAAATTGATCTTATGTCTACAAAAACAACATCAGAAGGATGAAGTTTTGGAACAATGGCATGATAGGTTACATTTCTTCCTATGCCTTTTCTATTTTCCAATAAATCTACTTGAAGCGTATATTCATTGTATCTGTTTTTACTATAAGTATAATTGATTCCTGTTATATTATAATTTGTGAATACTTCGCCAATAATTAAATCATTTTTACTAAAATCAATTGCATGGTAATTGCATGACCCTATTACATCTGTTAGATAATCTATTCTGTTTGTAATTACAGTAAAATGATTTTTATAAAAGGATATGTCAGACACATAAATAGAATAAGGAGTATTATAGCACCCGTATTGCTCTAAGTTTTCTGTATAGATTATTTGATCATTCTGATTGATTTCTACATTACAGCTACTAATTAACAACGTAAAACAAGTAAATGCAATTATTTTTTTCAGCATAAGTTATTTAAGATTTTTAGGTATTAAACAAACTGGAATTGGATTGATTTTATGTTGATTAATTCGGTTTAAGCGAGTGTAAATCTCAAAAACTTCTTTTTCTCTTCCCGAAAAATCAGCGGCAGTTTTTCCTTGTTCAAAATTAATCATTGCTATCTCTAATTCATCATAATTAGCGCCCAACTGATCTTCATCAGATCGATCATCGCCAAATAATCCGTCTGTAGGTTTTGCTTGAATAATACTTTTAGGAACACCCAAAAACTCACCAATTTGTTTTACATCCGATTTCAATAAATCAGCAATTGGACTAATATCTACTCCGCCATCTCCGTATTTTGTAAAAAAACCTACACCAAAATCTTCAATTTTATTACCTGTTCCTACCACCAAATATCCGTTTAAACCAGCATGATAATAAAGTGTTGTCATACGCAAACGAGCTCTTGTGTTGGCTAAAGTTAGATTTAAAATTGCTTCATTTTCCGAAATAGGAAGAGCCATTTTTAAGGTTTCAAATGTTGGTGTTAGATCTGTGGTAATTGAAGATACGTTTTTAAATTCTTTTTTCAAGAAATCAATGTGTTCTTTGGCTCTAGTAATTTGAGATTCTGCCTGATGAATAGGCATTTCTACACATAATAATGGCAATTCTGTTAAGGCACAAAGCGTTGAGGTAACAGCAGAATCAATTCCGCCAGAAATCCCAATAGCAAAACCTTTTATGCCACTTGCTAAAGCATAATCTTTTAACCAATTTATGATATGCTGACTAACCGCAGCTGTTTGAAAGTTTTTATTAGGCATCTAAAAAATGTTATCGTAATGTTTATCTTCTTTTTATATTTGTCAAAAATCAACAAAAAGATTTAAACTTAATATGTTCAAAATTAGTAAAATATATCTTCCAATAGCGGTTGTAGCCAGTTTTTTTGCTGTAAGCTGTGGAGATTCAAAAGGAAAAATAGAGGCAGAAATAGCAAATGTGCCGATGGAAATATCAATCGAACGATTTGATAAAGATTTCTATGAAATTAAAAATGAGGATTTTAATCAAGTAAAAACCAAATATCCTTACTTATTTCCGTATGGTGTATCTGATCAAGAATGGTTAGCAAAAAAGCAAGATACGCTGTTTACAGAGTTGTATAACGAAGTAATGTTGCAATATGCTGATCTTGGAACTTTACCAGAAGATTTAATAAAACTTTTTAAGCATATAAAATATTATTATCCGCAAGAGTCTGATCATAAGAAAGTAATTACTGTGATTTCTGAAGTAGATGTGGCGGCAAAGGCTATTTATGCCGATACTTTAGCCTTCGTAAGCTTAGATACTTATTTAGGAGAACCTCATCGTTTTTATAAAGGTTTTCCTGAATATACGAGAGCAACCTTTGAGAAAAGTCAAATTTTACCAGATATGGCAGAAAGTTTTATTGTGCAAAAAATGCCTCGTACAATGAACAGAACTTTTTTAGATGCAATGATAGAGCAAGGTAAAATTTTGTATGCAAAAGAAATGTTATTGCCAAATGTACCAAAAGAAAATATCATTACATATTCTAAAGATCAGTTAAATTGGTGTATAGCAAATGAAAGTCAGGTTTGGCGCTATTTTGTAGATAATCAATTGTTTTTTGATACAGACAATAAGTTGGTTGTAAGATTTATAGAGCCATCACCATTTAGTAAGTTTTATTTGGATATAGATAATGAATCTCCGGGTAGAGTTGGTGCTTGGGTGGGTTGGCAAATTGTGCGCTCGTATATGGAAAATAATAATGTAACTTTGCAGGAGCTTTTAAATACAAATGCGAAAGAATTATTTGAAAAATCAAAGTATAAACCGAAGAAGTAATGAGCAAAACACACGTTTCTGATATTAAAATTAGAGTAGAATTAGATGAAAACAAAGTGCCAGAAAATTTATTTTGGACGGCAAAAGATGGAGGAGTAGAAAGAGCACAATCTAAGGCGATGTTATTATCGATATGGGATCACAAGGTG
Organism: Flavobacterium sp.; assembly: GCA_030151255.1. GTDB lineage: Bacteria > Bacteroidota > Bacteroidia > Flavobacteriales > Flavobacteriaceae > Flavobacterium. The sequence goes on along the minus strand of JASLED010000092.1, from coordinate 80,785 downwards.
CAAGAAACACTTCGAATTGATTTATGGACAAAAGATATGCCTGTAGATGAGATGAAAAAGTTTTTTCATCAAACCTTGGTGGCTATGGCAGATACTTATGAAAGAGCAACCGAAGATGATAAAATGGCTGCTACAATGAGAGATTTTTGCGATTATTTTGCAGAGAAAACAGATTTGATAGAAAAATAAAAAAAGGGTAAACTTAGTTTACCCTTTTTTTTATGTTTTGGTCTTACACAATCATTAGATTGCAACCTCTGATATCAGAATTGTCAAATCTGCCAAGTATTTCAAATTGACCGTCGCTGTATTTTTTACCCAAATCTTGTGTTGCTATAAATGAGCAAGAATTGATATTGGCTAAATCAACAACATTTACGCCGCCTGTTTTTCCTGGTTCGCTAATAATGGTAAACGGATCTTCGGTATCTCTAATTACAATATCCATCCATGGCGGACATTGAAAAAGGCCATCGCCTAAAGAATATCCTTGAGATAATAATTCTGTCATTCCGTATTCTGAATGAATTTTATTTACACCAAAACCTTTACATAATAGCTGATGTAATTCTTCTCGAATCATTTCTTTTCGTTTCCCTTTCATTCCACCAGTTTCCATAACAACGGTGTTTTTTAATTCAAATTGATATTTTTCAATTATATCCAATAAAGCATAAGTAACTCCAATTAAAAGAATATTGTTTCCTTCTTTATCTAGGTTAATTAATTGCTTGGCTAATTCGTCATAGTTATGCAAATAAAATCCGCTTTCTGGGTGTTCAGAATTTTTAATGAAATCATCTGCCATATAAATTAATGAAGAGCCTTCTCGTTCCAAATAAGATGGTAAAAGTGCTAAAACAACATAATCTTCAATTGGGCCATAAAAATAGTTAAAACCTCTTCTAAAGCTTTCCTCATAAAAGTTTAAATCTGTTACGTTATGCTTACTTGTAATTGAGCCTGTTGTACCACTGCTTGTAAAAGTGGTTTGAATAGGAGCAGTGGAGCTTAAAATATTCTTGGTTTTAAAAAATTCGATAGGTAAAAACGGAACCTGGTCAAAACTTCTTACCTCGTTGGGTGTTCTGTGTACTAGATTACAAAATTCATTATAAACTTTGTTGTTTTCATATTGAAAGCGATAAACCTTCATAGCTACTCTATGAAAGTCTTTTCGAGATTGTATACTGATGATGTCTTCTGGTGTAAACACGATTCAATTTTTTTACAAAAATACAATAAAAAAAGCATCATAAAATAATGATGCTTTAATGTGTATAATTGATTCAATAATTACTTTACAATTAATTTTCTAGTTGCTGTTGCGTTATTTTCTTTTACCTTGATGATGTAAATTCCAGAAGTAACGGCAGTTGGTAAATTATATTCTTTTGTATTTAATACTGAAGAAATTATTCTTTTACCCACTACATTGTAAATTTCTATTTCTTTTGGATCGTTGGATTTAGTATCAATTGTAATTTTTCCATTTGCTGCTACAGGATTAGGATAAATAGATAAATTTTCAATTGTTTTTTGAACAGTTGATTTATCTTGATTGTTGCCATTTGGAAAACCTATTTGAGCATATGATATACTCGTAAATAGCATGGCTATTATCATAAAACTGAAGATATGGAAATTTTTCTTTGTCATCTAAGTTGAGAATTATACTATAAAAGTAATCAAATATTCTTAAAAAGAAAAAAATATTTACTTCATTTGAAGTAAATATTTTTTGTTAACATAAATTATTGTGATAATTCAATAAAACAGAATGTTTTTGTTACAATCCAACAGTCCAACCTTTTGTCCATTCTGGAGCGTTTACTCCATTACCAGCACCTGCGTTTTCTCCTTCTGTAAATACACCTTTTACATCAACTGATTGACCTGCTGTGTCTTTTCCAACTGATTTATTTGCAACGTTGATAAGTTTTACGTTTGTTATTAATAATGATTTATTATTAACATTTGTAATTGTTTCATCATGTTCTACATCAAAAGCTGTTTTCCAACCATCAAGTACAACGTTGAATAATTTACCTTTAGTACCTTCACGTAATTTCATTGCAGTACCTTCGCCTGGCTTAGCAGAGATTAAAGTAATATTTTTAATTGTAGGATCAGAATACGGATTTGCGTTTCTTGTTTTAGCATTATTGTCTGCTTCAATTCCTTTATCTGCAACACCACCTTGTCTAGAATACCAAAATTCATTGTTTTGTCCGTTCCATCCTTCTGTCCAGTCAAACTGATCGTCATCATTATTTGTAGAAACTAAATATTTAGCACTTACAGTTCCACCAAACCACTCAAATCCATCGTCAGAACCTTCATGAGCTTGTACATATTCGATAGTTGTTTTGCTACCAACTCCAAATAATGATAAACCATTGAATTCTTTTTCGCTATTAAAGTTTGCTCCTGCGTATTCAATTCTTAAGTAACGGATAGATCCAGAGTTATCATCAGCTACTGTTCCTCCGTATGTTAAGTCAGATACCTCAGCAGTTGCAGATACAGCTTTATTAATAGGTGCTTTACCACAAATTACTAAACCTCCCCAGCTTCCTCTTTTCTTTTCTAAAGATGTCATTACAACTGGTTTGTCTTTTGTACCATTAATGTAAATTGTACCTCCTTGTGCTACAGCAATATATGATGATGTGCCACCTGTGCCAATAATTTCTACTCCTTCTTGAATTTCTAAAGTAGCACCTTCATTTACTACTAATTTGCTTGATAGGTTATATTTTTTATCTTTTTCTAAAATTAGTTTTTCACCTTTTTTTAGTTCTCTTCCAATGTTTACTGTTAGATCATCGTCACCACCGTTGTCAGTTTTTTTGTCAGACGAACAGTTTACGAAGAATACAGATAATAATGCAATTGCGATTCCTGATTTAAATAATCTTTTCATAATTAATTGTGTTATTTTATTTATACAAAGATTAGAAGCTAAAGTAAATTGATAGTTAGTTTGTTGTCATTGAATTGTTAATGTTACTAGGTAAAATATTATAGTAATGTTATGAGAAAAAGGGCATTGTTTATTTTTTGTTATTAGAATAAGTGTGTTTTTGGTGTTTATGCAAAATAAAAATAGCCCACATTACTGTAGGCTATTTTCATTAACAAGAATTGTGTAAAGAATATATTAAAAAGTGTACTTGAAACCTAAGCTGAAGTTGCTACCTAATTTGTAAGATTGTACTAAAACATCTTTTGTAAGATTGGCTTGTTTTCTTTCAATTGCAGGATTTAGCAAGTTTTTAGCATTGAAACTCATTCCAAAGTTTTTACTAAAATCATATTTGAAACTAAAATCTAAGAAACCGAATGATTTGTCAATTAGATTTCCGCTTTGTTCTGTTCCTAACGAATATAGTTTATCTGAAAAATAAGCGTAAGAAAGTGTAGCTATCATTTTCTGGTTATTGTTCCATTCTTTGATGTACGATACATCCGCATTCATTAATAAATCAGAAGCTCCTGTAAAACCAGCACTATCATGTGTAAATGATGTGCTAATGTGTTTATTTTCTCTATTTACCTTTTCGTTATCAAGTTTTTGATATGTTTTCATTAAAGAAGCATTGAATCCTCCTGTAATTTTATTGGTCAATACATCATCAAAACTGAATATGTTTTTTCTTATTTCAATTTCTAAACCTGCAACATATCCGTAATCTCCTGTGTTTGCAAACGTGATATCATTTGAAGAAGAGGCAGAAACAATTTCGTTTATTGGATTTTGAATGTATTTTCCGAATACAGTTGCCGAAACAATTTCGTCTGTTTTAGGAAAATATTCCCATTTTAAATCTAAGTTGTAATCGTCAGAAGCATATAAGTCTGGGTTACCAACTTTAATTTCTGTAACATCTTCATAAATAAATCTTGCTCTTTCTTTAAACTGTGGTAAAGTATATGTTTTAGATGCTGCTAAACGCAAATTATTGTTGTCGTTTACTTCGTATTTTAAAGATAAGCTAGGTAAAAAAGCATTTTTAGTAAATTTATTACCTGTTGTGTTATTATCTAACTGTGTTTGCCAAGTAACATTTTGTGAAATTGCTTCGAATCTAAAACCTAAAGATCCCGATAATTTGTCTGAAAGTTTATATTCAACATTTGCAAATCCAGCATTGATAATTAATTCTCCATCATATGTTTGTGGCAATAATGCATTTGGTGTAGCAGATCCTCCTCTAAAAGTATAAATATCAAAATAACCTTTTTGGAAATTAGCTTGATTAAAGAATTCATCTAAACGATATGGATTTATATTATTGTTGAATTCGTTGTTTATTTGAAATACAAATTGGGTTGCTTTGAAATCTCTATTTTTCTTTCTAACGTTATAACCAACTGTAAGTTTTCCGTTAAATAAATTTTCAGCATTTTTTCCAAACTTGTAATCAGCTGCAATATTGGCTGCAATTTCGTGTTCTTTTAAATTTTCAAAATAGCGATTGTTATCTGATCGAGAGTTGATAGAAAAACGATAATCATCCAATCCGGTTACTTTATTTAAAGTATATTGTTGTCTGTCTGGTGTTTGAGCAGAAACGTTGTTTAGAGTTGCTCCCCAATTTAAATCAAGTTTTTCTGTTAGTTTGTGCTGTCCTAATAATTGGTTTACCATTAACTGATCTTGCTTGTAAGTTTGTCTGTTTACATATGTAAAATCATTATTGTCTAAGGTAATATCTCGAATATACCCTTTGTATTCGTCATTTTTTTCACTCGAATCATTGATGAATAAAAAGTTGTATTTAATACTATTTGATGTATTTGCTTCAAAAGTAGCATTTAACATTGCAGTTGTATTAGTGTTGTATTCAGAAGAATTTAAATTTAAATCTTTTGTAAATGAATTTTGTGCTTGCGCTGTTCTTGTAATTCCTTCTTTGTGTTTAAAATTGTTTCCGAATGATGCTGTTGCAAATAAGTGTAAAGCAGATTCGCTACCTAGTTGAAATGATTTTCCTGTATTGAAGCCTAAACCAGAGCCCCAAGGTGTTCTTGTTCTTGTTTGTGTAGAATTTTGGAAGTTGTAGCTGCTTAAGCTTTTTTCAGGAATATTTGTATTTGAGAATCCGAAGAAACTTCTTCCAGAAGGAGTTTTAAACGGATCTTGTTTTACTGCATTTGTATTCAAATTTGTACCAAGATTTACTTCAAAAAAACCTTCACCTTTATAGTTTTTAGAAACAATATCTATGTTTCCTCCTGCAAAATCGCCATAGTTTCTAGCAAAATAAGTTTTATCAATTGCGATGTATTCTACAATGTCAGTCGAAAATATATTTAAGTCAATGTTTTTCTTTTCAGGATTGTTAGAAGATAAAGGTAAATCGTTTAAAAGTGTACTATTATACCTATCACCTAATCCGCGTACAAAAATAGTTCCTGTTCCTTCTTGTTTTGCTACTCCAGTTGTTTTTGCCACTGCACTTGCCACATCGCTTACTCCTTTTCTAGATAATTCTTGCGAACCGATGTGTTGCTTCATTTCTACCGAACGTTGCTGATCAATCAAAAGAGCAGCTTCTCTGCTTTTTGTACGTGTAGCTTGTACTACAACGCCTTCCAATTGAATACTTTCTGATACCAAATTAACGGTCAGATCAATTGTTTCTTCAGGTTTTAAATTTACAGTTTCTTCCTTAGAGGTATATCCTGTGTAAGTGAAAGATAAAATACTTTTTCCAGCAGGAACGTCGATTGTAAAATTTCCGTCCATATCCGTATTTACTCCAATACTTGTTCCTTTAATACTTACCGATGCAAATGCAAGGGGTTCTTTTGTAGTTGAATCTTGTAATAAACCTTTTACGATTCCATTAGATGCCAATAGTATTTGGCAAAGTAGAAAAAAGGTAATTGATAAACGTAGTTTCATTGTGTGTTGGTTATTTTATTAAAGCTGGGGCAAAGTAATATGTTTGGTGTTTCCTGTAAATTAATACCGCATTAATAGATTTTGTCTAAAATGTTATTAAAAGGTTAACGTATTAAATAATTGTAAACTATAATTCGTATAGATGTATTATCTTTATATTTGAAACGTTTTTTAAACAGATTTTATAAAAATGAAGAATTCAGAGGTTAAGATTTTATTAGTAGATGATGAACAAGATATTATCGAAATTATCGGATACAACTTGGAAAAGGAAGGTTACCAGGTAATTACTGCTGCTAATGGAAAGGAAGCAATTGAGAAAGCAAAAAAAGAACTTCCTCAATTAATTATCCTAGACGTGATGATGCCAGAAATGGACGGAATGGAAGCGTGCGAACAAATCAGAAAAATCGATGCTTTGCAAAACGTTGTAATTACTTTTCTTACAGCAAGAGGTGAAGATTATTCGCAAGTTGCCGGATTTGATGCTGGAGCAGATGATTACATCACAAAACCAGTAAAACCAAAAGTACTTGTAAGTAAAGTAAAAGCTTTATTGCGTAGATTTAAAAAGGTAAATGACACAGTGTTAGGCGATATACTTCAGGTAGGAAACATTGAAATTAATCGTGACGAATACAAAATAATGCTTGATGGAAACGAATTGTCATTGCCAAGAAAAGAATTTGAATTACTTTATTTACTAGCTTCAAAACCAGGCAAAGTTTTTACTAGAGAAGAAATTCTTGATAAAGTTTGGGGAAATGAAGTAGTTGTTGGTGGACGTACAATTGACGTTCATATCAGAAAACTAAGAGAAAAAGTAGGAGATGATTGCTTTAAAACCATCAAAGGAGTTGGTTATAAATTAGATATCCAATAGATTTATGTCTATTAAATTTAGAAAATCGTACAAATTTGCTGTAAAATCGGCAGCATTAATTGCAGCGGCTACTCTGGTAGTTGGTGTTCCATTTGTACTTATTTATAAAGATGTTTCATGGATAATGTTCCTGTTTCATATTCTATTTATTTATTTTGTTTCGTTTTTCGTTATCCAATATAGAGTAGAACATTTTATTTATCGAAGCATCAAAAAAATATACGATAAAGTTTCTTTGTTAGAACATGCTGATTTAAGAGCGAAAGCAATTACAACAGATATGAAAACGCTAACAGAAGAAATTGAAAAATTTGCTACTACAAAAAAAATCGAAATTGAGTCACTTCAAGTCCGAGAAGAATATCGAAGAGAGTTTTTAGGTAATATTTCTCACGAGTTAAAAACACCTTTATTTTTAATTCAAGGATATTTAGAAACGCTAACAGATGGTGCAATTGACGATTTGGAAGTGAGAGATAGATATTTAGAGCGCGCTTCGCAAGGTGTTGAACGATTAATTTACATTGTGAAAGATCTTGACATGATATCAAAATTAGAATCAGGTAATCTTCACTTAAATAAATCTGTTTTTGATATTGTAGAAACAATCAATGATACTTTTAATTTTTTGGAATATAAAGCCAAAAAGAAAGAAATTTCGTTGATGTTTGATATGAAATACCTTGATCCAATTTACGTTGAAGGTGATAAAGAGAGAGTCGGTCAGGTAATTACCAATCTTATCGAAAACTCAATTAAATACGGAAAGAAAAAAGGAACCACCGAAGTAAGTATCGAAAACTTAGTAAAAAATAAACTTATTGTTCGCATTACAGATAATGGAATGGGAATTAAAAAAGAGCATATTCCAAGGTTGTTTGAGCGTTTTTATCGAATTGATAAAAGCGGAGCAAGGACAGTTGGTGGCTCTGGACTAGGCTTATCCATTGTAAAGCATATTGTAGAAGCACATGACGAGCATATTTATGTAGAAAGTAGTTACGGATATGGGTCTGAATTTTCATTTACAATGGAAAAAGTAAAAAATTATTCGCCAAAAGATGAAGTAAGATAATTTGCTTATAGATAAAAAGGTTTTACATTCGCCATATTTGATTAATTTTGCGTTGAATTTAAACGAATAATCCAGTGGGAAGTAAAAATAAACTAAAGAGATTTAGAGAAAACGAAACTTTTGGAAATGTTTTTCAACCATCTAGAGAAGAGATGGTGGCAAATTTGCCTCAAAAAGGACAATGGGCATCAGAAGTATTTAAAAATAACAATCCAATAGTTTTAGAATTAGGTTGTGGAAAAGGTGAATATACAGTAGAGTTGGCTCGCCGTTTTCCAGAAAAAAACTTTATTGGAATTGATATTAAAGGAGCTCGCTTTTGGAGAGGTGCAAAAACTGCTGTAGAAGAAGGGATTCATAACGTAGCTTTTTTACGTACTCAAATTGAGTTAATAGGGCATGCTTTTGCAAGTGGCGAGGTTAGCGAAATTTGGATTACTTTCCCAGATCCTCAAATAAAATACAAACGAACAAAACATCGTTTAACCAATTCGGAGTTTTTACAACGTTATAAAAATATCCTTACACCAGATGGTACTGTAAATCTAAAAACAGATAGCGAATTTATGCATGGCTATACTTTAGGATTGTTGCATGGAGAAGGTCATGAGGTAATTTATGCCAATCACCATGTGTACAAAAATGAAGGTGCTCCGTCTGTTGTAACAGAAATACAAACATTCTACGAATCGCAATATTTAGAGCAAAATAAGGCCATTACTTATATCCAGTTTAGAATTAAATAATAATAATGGATTATTTTTTTATCTTATTACTATACGGGTTTTTAGCAGCAGTTATAGGGGTTTCTCTTCCTGGATTACTGAATATGACTGCTGTTAAAATTGCTCATACACAAGGCCGAAAAGATGCAATTTCGTATGTGTCTGGTGCGCTAATGGTAATTTTTATACAAACTTATATCGCAATTTTTTTTGCCAAACTTATTGAGTCAAGTCCTTTTATAACAGAGATTTTGCACGAAATAGGTTTAGCTATTTTTGGATTGCTTACTATCTTTTTTTTCTTTTTTGCCAAACCAATGATTAAAAAAGAGAATGAAGATCTTCATCCAGAAGATGATAAAAGACAAAAACATCCGTTTTTATATGGGATTTTATTGGCGTTAATCAACGTTTTTTCTATTCCTTATTACGTATTCTTGAGTGTTACGCTTGCTACCTACGATTTTCCTATTTTTGAGTGGCTTTATACTTCAATCTTTTCGTTAGGTGTGGTTATAGGATCTGCGCTTATGTTTTATGTTTATGTTAAAATTTTTAAAAAAGTAGCACATAAAAGCAATTTTATTACTTCAAATATTAATTATATAATTGGTACAATTACTGGAATAATTTGTATTATTACTGTGTTTAAGCTTTTAAAATAAAGATGTTGGAACCAAATTTTTTCGATAAAGTTTATGAAGTAGTAAAACAAATTCCGTTTGGAAAAGTTACCACTTATGGAGCCATTGCCAAAGCGATAGGAGCCCCTAAATCAGCCAGAATGGTGGGTTACGCTATGAATGCATCACATTTAGATCATTCTGTGCCTGCTCATCGAGTGGTAAATAGAAACGGAATGCTTACAGGCAAGCATCACTTTGATGGCTCTAATTTAATGCAACAGTTACTTGAAAGCGAAGGTATTGAGGTAATTGATAATAAAGTGCAAAATTTACCACAACATCTTTGGTTGCCAGAAATTTATACGTATTAGTTTACCGGAAAATTTATACTAAAAATAGTTTTGTTTTCAGTTCTTCTATACGTTAAATAGCCATTGTGCATTTCTATAATATTTTTAGATAAAGGCAATCCAATTCCTGCGCCATCTTCTCTTGTAGTATAAAAAGGAATGAATATTTTGTCTAATATTTCTGAGCTAATTCCTTTTCCGCTATCGATAATATCAATAAATAAACGATCATTTTTTTCGTATTGATGAACGTTAATGATTTTTATATTTTCATGCTTTACAGCATGTATTGCATTGGTAAGTAAATTGATAAATACTTGTTCCATTTGTTTGCTATCCCAATGTTGCAAAGCATCTTTTTCAATGTTTAGTTGTAAATCAATAGTGTTTTCTCGTCCAATTGATTTAATAATTGCAATGCTATTTTTTAGACATTCGCTGCTTTTAATCCAATCTTTTCTCGGACTTGGCAACATGGTTAGTTTTCTATAATTATCAATAAAGTGATGTAAGTGATCTGTTCTGTTTACAATGGTTTGAATGCTTAGTTTTAGATCATCAACATCATCTTCGGTTAAAGGCATATCTTCTTCTAATATCTCCAAAGTGTTGTGTGCTAAAGAATGAATTGGGGTTAATGAATTCATAATTTCATGAGAAATAACTTTCATTAAATTTTCCCAAGTATCTTTTTCCTTTTTATTTAAAACGCGTTGAATAGAATCTAATAAAACAATATAAAACTCCTGATTTTGGCTAACGGTTGTTGAGGTTTGCAACATAAATGTTTGCTTTTCTTTTCCTTCTAGCTGAATGTCGATTGATGCTTTTGATTCTTGAAAATCTAATTGCTCAATATATTGAGTTAAATTAGGTAGCAATCGATTTAAATTATACCAAGATTTTACTTTCGGAATATCAAAAAGTGTAGAAAAATATTCATTAATCAAAAAAATATCCCATTTGTCTTGTTGCTTTTCTAAAATAATAACGCCAGTTTCTAAATTGTTCAATAAGTTGATGTATACCAATTCTTTAACTTCGTGTTGTTCTTGTTCGCCTTGTAATTTTTTGTACAAACGTTGTAAGTTTTCTAGCGTTTCTATTTTTTGCGGCTTATTTGATTTGAGCGAATAGTCATTATAGATCATAGCTAATACAATTCGATCAATAATAGCAAAGTATTTTTTATGATAAAAATAAAGTTCTGCTAAAGCACCAATTGTAAATAGCGTTGCAATGGTTGCCGAATAATAATACTCGTGTTGCACAAGCCACAATAGCCCAATGCAAAGTAAAATAATAAGCAATATGCGCAAAAATGATTGAACTAAAAATGACATAGGCAATCTTAATTTTTGATGTTATATTTTTCCATTCTTCTGTATAAAGCAGCTCTAGATAAACCTAATTCATCTGCCGATTGACTGATGTTGTAATGGTGTTTTTCTAATGTTTTGATGATGGTATTTTTTTCCAAATCTTGTAACGTATTATCATCAGATAAGGTTTCTTTTATTAAAGCAGAAGAAATTCCAAAATCAGATAAATGCAATAAATTTTCTTCGGTTAAAATCAAAGCACGTTCTACTCGGTTTTGCATTTCTCTAATGTTTCCTTTCCATTCATAATTGCAAAGTGCTGTTAGCGTTTCTGGTTTTAGTTCAGGAATATCTCTTTGATATTTGTCAGAATATTGATACAAAAAGAAATTTAACATTGCAGGAATATCTTCTCGGCGCTCTCTTAAAGAAGGAAGTTGAAGCACAACAGTATTAATTCGGTAATACAAATCTTCTCTAAATGCCTTTTGTATTACTTCCTGTTCTATATCGGCATTTGTTGCGGTAATAATACGCACATCTACAGCGCGCGGCTGCGATTCGCCCAATCGGATTACTGATTTTGATTGAATTACTTGTAGTAATTTAGCTTGTAAATGCAGCGGAATATTACCTATTTCATCTAAAAATAAAGTTCCGCCATTAGCTGATTCAAATCGGCCAGCGGTGTCTTGTTTTGCATCTGTAAAGGCACCTTTGGCATAACCAAATAATTCGCTTTCAAATAGATTTTCGTTGAGTGAGCCTAAATCTACATGTACAAAAGGTTGGTTTTTTCGTGTCGAATTTTGATGAATATATTCTGCTAAAACATATTTACCTGTTCCATTTTCTCCTAAAATCAACGTGTTTACATCAGTTTGTGCTACACGTTTTGCCATTGTGTATGTTTTTTGAATGGCAGGAGAAGTGCCTTCAAAATAAGATAAAACAGTTGCTGTATTTTCAGGCTTTATTTGCTCTTTTTTTCTTTTTTGTTGAATAGAGTTTTTAACCAAATTTACCAATTGCTCGTTATTCCATGGTTTTAAAATATAGTCAATCGCACCAAGTTTAATTCCTTCTACGGCAGTTTCTACATTTCCGTATGAAGTCATTAAAATAATTTGAACTTCAGGATATTGCTGAATAATTTCTTTAAACCAAAAAATACCTTCTTTTCCGTCTTCAAATCCAACTCGATAATTCATATCTAAAATAACAACATCAACTGCTGTTTCTTGCAATATTCCAATAACTTTTTTAGGATTATTACTGGTTAAAACAGTTTCAAAATGGCGTTTCAACAGTAGCTTTGCAGCAATTAATACTTCTGTATTATCGTCTAAAACTAAAATTGTAGCATTTGTTTTTCTCATAGTTAACGGATGTCTTGGTTGAAATCGAACATTTTGTGTTCAAAATCGAACACTTTAAAAATAAATTATTTTTGTAAATAGTTGGTAGTAAGTATTTTATTTTTAATTAAATCTCTGGCACATTTTTGTTAGTATAGTTATAAAACAAGGGAATATGGATAGAGTTTTGCCTCGTAAAAATAGAAAAAAACAAAAGATTTTGCTAATCCTATGTGGAGTTATCGTTTTGGGAGCAGCTTCTTATTTTGTGTTTTTTCAAGATATTGTTCTTAAAGTTTCCAAGAAAGAAATTCGAATTGCAGAAGTAAAAGAAGGAGCGTTTGAGGAATATATTTCATTTCAAGGCAAGGTAGAGCCACTTCAGTCGCTTTTAATTAATATTTCAGAAGGTGGAGCGGTAAATGAACTTTTTGTAGAAAATGGAGCGATAGTTCAAAAAGACGAACCTTTGGCAATGTTGTACAATCCAAGTGCTGAGCTTTCTTATATGTCGCAAGAATCAACATTAATTGAACAAATGAATAATTTGAATGTCAATTTAATGAATATCAGAAATCAGGAGTTTAGTTTAATGAAAGATTTAATCAGCATAGAATACGAATACAAAAATGCAGAATTGCAATATACATTAAACAAGAAACTATTTGATCAAGAGATTTTATCTTTGAATGAATGGAATCAAACGTTAGAAAGTTTTAATTATCAAAAAAAACGAAAAGCGTTGATGGAAGAAAGTATTGCAAAAGAAAAGCAATCAAACAAAGTACAAGTACAACAAATTAATCAATCTATTGCAGTGCTTCGGTTAAGTTTGGATAAGCTAAAAGAAAACAAACAAAATTTCTTGGTAAAAGCGCCTATTGCTGGCCGATTAACAGCATTTGATGCAATGCTTGGTAAAACATATAACAGAGGAGAAAGTATTGGAAAAATAGATGTTTTGGAAGGATATAAATTGGTAGCTAATGTAGACGAGTTTTATTTGGATAGAATTGCAGTTGGACAAAAAGGACAGGTAGAAAATAAAGGAAACTTAGTTACAGTAGAAATAAGCAAAGTATTGCCAGAAATTGTAAATGGTAGATTCGAAGTGCATTTGAATTTTATTTCAACAGAAGAGTTAAAATTAAAAGAAGGAAATAGCATGGGAGTAAAGCTTTTTCTATCAGGTAAAGAAAATAGATTGCTATTAGCAAAAGGTAGTTTTCTTGCAGATTCAAAAGGAGAATGGGTTTATATTTTAAAAGATAATAAGGCCGAACGAAGAAAAGTAGAATTAGGCAGAGAAAACCCAGCATATTATGAAGTGATTTCTGGATTGTCAGTTGGCGAAAAAGTAATTGTTTCGAGTTATAAAGATTATTTAAGAGTGAATTATTTACAGATAAAAGAATAGTTATGGTGATATCAATTAAACAAATGTCGCGTATTTTTCAAACAGAAGAAGTAGAGACAACCGCATTAAACGAAGTATCGTTGGCAGTAAAAAAAGGAGAATTTATATCCGTAATGGGGCCATCTGGCTGTGGAAAATCAACATTGTTGAATATCATTGGTTTATTGGATGATGCAACTTCAGGAAGTTATTTATTGCTAGATAAAGAAATGGTTGGTTTAACCGAAAATCAACGAGCAATTATTCGAAAAGAAAACATAGGTTTCATTTTTCAAAACTTTAATTTAATTGATGAATTAACTGTGTATGATAATATTGAATTGCCTTTGCTTTACAATAAAGTACCAAGTAATGAGCGAAAAAAACGAGTGTTGGAAATTGCAGAAAGATTAAACATTGTTCATCGATTAAAACATTATCCGCAGCAATTATCGGGCGGTCAGCAACAGCGTGTGGCGGTAGGTAGAGCATTGATTAACAATCCTAAAATTATTTTGGCCGATGAGCCAACAGGAAATTTGGATAGTAAAAATGGAGCAGAAGTAATGGAATTGTTAACAGAGTTGCATCAGCAAGGAGCAACAATTATTATGGTAACACACTCACATCATGATGCTTCATATTCTGAACGAACTATTTTGATGAAAGACGGAATGATTTTGTCTGAAAAAGTAAATACTAAAATTGTTGATGTATTTGTAGAATAAAAAAATAAACAAATTATGATAAAGTATATTGTAACCTTATTTGTAACCCTGCTAACTTTTTTAATGCACGGACAAGTAAAAAAGAATTACACCATTTCTGGAGATATTAATAAGCTAGTGGTTTCTATGCCTTTTGAAGTAATTGTAGATGCTACTTCATCATCAAATGTAATTCGAATAGAGGCAAATTCACAAACAGAGTTAGATCGAGTAGATATCAAGCAAAATGCTACAACCTTAACTTTGGATATGAATACCAATAATAGAAGCAAATTATCGTTGTCTGGAAAAACTAAAATTTACATTTCTCAATCAAAAATTGCTGACTACAATATAAGCACAACAGCAAAAGTTATTGTAAATGGCAGGGTAAAAGCAACGGTAGTAAAGGTTTCTGTTGATGCAGCAGCATCTTTAACGGCAAATTTTATAGCAACATCTGCAACAATTCGCGTAGATAGCGCCGGATCATTTGAAGGAGATATTAGCGCAAAAAATATTACAGCAGTTATAGATAGCGCCGGAAAAGTTGTGGTATCTGGCGATACAGAAAATCTTACAGTAAATGTTGATAGCGCTGGAAAATTTGATGGAAAAGCATTAAAAGGAAAGCACATAAAGGTAGAAGCCGACTCAATGGGAAAAGCAGAGGTTTTTCCAATTGAATCTTTAAACGCTTATGCAGATTCGATGGGAAAAGTTGTATACCACAATACACCTAAAGAATTAAAAAAGAAAACAGATTCGATGGGTTCTGTAAAAGAAAAATAAAATAAAGAATGATTTATAGTTGGTTCAAAACTTTCGTTGCTCAAATTCAACAATCTTTTATGTTCTTTTTATGGACAACCTTGGGTTTGTCTATAGGAATTGCCTGCTTGTTATTATCGCTCTTTTTTTGGCAAGATGAGCAAAGTTACAACAGATGGATTGATGATGTAGAACATACATATGAGGTAAATTTAACGGTTGGTGATCAGGCAAGTGCTGTAACTGTGCCAGCGGCTATTGGACCAATGTTATTACAGCAAAATCAAATTGAAAATTATTGTTATTATGCGCCAGATTATTTAGAGTTTTATGCAGAAAGTGAGGAAAAACAAGACATAATAAGCAAGATTTTAAATACACAACGTACATTTTTTGATTTTCTGCCTTTTGAATTTGTTGCTGGTAAACCGTCAGATGTAGTAAACGATCCAATGCATATTGCTATTTCTGAAACAATTGCTCAGCAATTTTTTCCAAATCAAAATCCAATTGGCAAAACGTTGGCTTTAGCACATGCTCCATATGTTGTGGCAGGAGTTTATAAACTTAATAAGAAAGCCACTATTTTGCCAGATGTTGTGCTAACAAACATTGATTGGAACAAAGAAGTAAAGCAAACATTATGGCAAGAAAATAACGGAGGATTATTGGTAAAACTAAATGCTAAAACAGAAATAGAAAAATTAGAAGATAATTTGGCTAATGTTGTAGAGCAAAATCAAGGAAAAGTATTTGAAACCAATGAAAAGATTGAAGGACTTGATGTAACGCTATCGTCATTTAAAGAAGGGCGCTTCATTTCGAAGCAAACCAATTTGCTAGAAGGAAAAATGAAAAAAGAAACCTTGAATTTATTGGTCGGTTGCTCAGTTTTGATTTTTCTGTTGTCTGTATTAAACTATATCAATCTAAATCAATCCAGAATATTATCGCGTTATAAAGAATTTCAAATTCGTTATGTATTAGGTAGTTCCAGAAAACAGTTTTTAGCACAAATTGGTTTTGAAACATTGCTAAACGTAATTATTGCTGTTGCAATTGCAATTGTACTGATCGAATTTAGTTTGCCAAGCTATAATGCGTTTTTACATAAATCGATCGGAATACAACATCGCGTATTATGGTTGGGAATTATAGTTGTTATAGCAGTTATTATTTTGGGCGCTGGCAGTATATTATCATTGTTTGTTGTACAAGTGATTCAGCAAATGTATGTAGAAAAGGTACAAAAAAGGAGTAAGATAAAATGGAGAGAAATTAGTCTTACAATACAAATTGCTATTGCCTTTTTCTTTTTAGTTGGCGGTTGGGTTATTGCAAAACAAGTGCAGTTTATGAATAGTCATCCGCGTGGTTTTGAAGGAGATAACGTATATCAAGTTAAGCTTTATACCCAGCAAATCCGACGAAAGTTTTATAATAATGATGCCTTAATCAACGCATTAAAACAAGTGCAAGGTGTAAAAGATGTGGCTTTATCTACAATTGCGTTTGAAAATAAATCGATTAAAGCCAATCAAATGGCGTTTTACGGCACTGCTTCTTTACCCGATTTTGTATTGGAAGGTGTAGATCGAAATTATTTAGATATGCTAGGTTTTCAAAAAATAGCTCAGCAACCCATTGTTTATGATAGTTTACCAAGAGTTTGGCTGAACGAGAAATTGTTGCAAAAAATAGGAAAAACACCAAACGAAGTATTAGGGCAAGCCATTGCATTTGATAAAAATACATATTTGATAGAAGGAGTTGTTGCCAATTATTTAAGTGCAGGTTTTGAAGAAGCAATTCAACCTACCTTATTTTTTGATTGGTGCGATGTAGAGTTTTTGCCATATGATATTAAATATTTGTCGATTGCATTAGATAAAAATATCGATGCCAAAGAAGTGATTCAGCGAATAGGGCGCTTTTGGAAAGAACAAGTAGATGAAGAATATCCGTTTGAATATAGTTCGGTATCTAAACAATTCAATAAAAATTACGAACATATTTTATCGCAAAAGCAGATGTTTTTTATGTGGGATGTGGCAGTAGTTTTTATGGCATTATTTGGATTATATGCTAGCTTATCCTTACAGTTAGAGCAAAAGCAAAAAGAAATTATTGTTCGCAAAATAGTTGGAGCAAGCACTCAACAACTCTTGTGTTTATTTGGTAAACCCATATTTATATCGGTTGTTATTGCTTATTTATTAGCCATTTATCCTATTTATTGGATTATGAATCTTTGGTTGGAAAAATTTAATTACAAGCAAGAAATAGAATATTATCCATTTGTATTCTCATTTATTGTGTTGCTCGGTTTTGTGTTTGGTTTAGTAGCTATAAAGATAAATGTTGCTACAAAAGTTGATTTAATTAAACGAATTAAATATGAATAATTATGTTGCAAAATTGGTTAAAGATCTATTTATACAATAACAAGAAAAATAAGGTTTATTTCTTCTTAACTATTTTGTGTTTGGCTATTGGTATTGGTGCTGTTTTGCTATCAACATTATATGCTAAAGAGGAAGAATCTTTTGATAGATGGAATAAAAATAAGAATGATGTTTATTTTGTTGAAAATAAAAATGAAACTGTTTCTTTAGCAAATCAGCCTTTTATTCTTTCCATAATGCTAAAAGATCAATATCCTTTTGTAGAAGATTATTTTGTGTACTCGGGCTATACATCAAATACAATTGAGTATGATAAAGAAAAATATTTGGTGGATAAAATAGTAAAATGTAACGAAACTTTTTTTGATTTTTTTCCTTATCCATTGATTTACGGATCGCAAAAAAGTATTTTCCAGAATCCAAATGAAATTGTTTTAGAAAAAGATAAAGCCGAACTTTTATTCGGTAAAAATATTAATCCAATTGGAAAACAATTAAAAATTGAAGAGCAATTATATATCGTTGTAGGTGTTTATGATTTAGAAGGCAAACGCGGAAGTTTTATGCCAGAAGTTATTCTAAATGAATATCAATTTTTAGATGATGAACAAGCCACAAGTTGGGGATATTCAGCGTCTTCATTATTAGTCAAAACTAATAAATCAAAAGAAACAGGTGCTGCAATAGATAGTTTATACCTAAATCATTATCTCAAACCATTAGCAGCAGAAAATGGTGTTTTAGTATCAGAATTGATAGATAAATCAAAAGGTTTTTTTAATCAAACAGCCATATTGCATCCATTGCCAGAGTTGCATTTCGAAAAATCAGCGGCAATAGTAGTGCCTGAAGCACAAACTAAACATCAATTTGTTCAAATTGTGTTAGGCTTATCGTGGGTTATTTTTATTTTATCCTTATTCAATTACGTGAATTTATTACTTTCTCAGGCGCTTTCTAGGGCAAAAGAAGTTGGAGTTCGAAAATCGTTAGGCGGTTTAAATAAAGATATTATTAAACAAAATTTGTTTGAAACAACCTTAACTATTTGCATTTCGTTTGTGGTAAGTATCTTTTTTATATTATTTGTTTTGCCATTTGCAAACTCATTTTTAAACACAAATATAGAGGTAACAATAACTGATTTTGTTGTGTTATTTGTAGGAGTTTTTTTCTTAATTCTATTATTAGCCGGATTAATTCCTGCGTTGTACATCGCAAAGTATAAAACGTTAAGCGAATTAAAAGGCAATTTTCATCGAAGTCGTTCGGGTAGTGTAATCAAGAATTGTTTTTTGATTGTACAATTTGCTATAGCCTGTTGGTTTATTACAGGTACTTATATTGTGTATAAGCAAGTAAGTTTTATGACAACAAAAGATGTGGGTTTTAAAGGAGATCAGGTTATTAGTTTTTCTTTTTTAGAACAAGATTGGGGAACAGAAAAGTATACTAAATATCAGGTTTTTAAGCAAGAGATTAAGAAGATAAAAGGAGTTGAGCAAGTAGCTATTGCAGATTTGATATATGGTGCTGCAAGTGGCGGAACTTTTTCATACATCATTCATAATGATAAAAATGAATTGGTTAGAATGGTAAATGCAGAAGAAGAATATTTTGATATGATGGGAATTGAGCTGAAAGAAGGACGTTTTTTATCTACTCAATTTGCAAATGATAGTATTGATAATATTTTAATTAACGAAGCAGTTTTACAAGCATTTGATCAAACATCAGTTACAGATCTTGTTTTAAATAAACAAAATGTTGTCGGATTGCTCAAAAACTTTCACAACACAGGGTTAGAATCGCGTATACAACCTATGATTTTTGTGCTTCCTTCGGATAATTACAACAATTTTAATCAAGTAAATGTTAAGGTAAATTTAGACGAATTAGAAGCTGTTATTCCTGCAATAGAAAAAATATGGAATTCATTTAATCCAAGTGCTCATAAACCATTTAGCTACGAATTTGTGGATAAAGAATTTGCTCGATCATTTATTAAAATACAAACCCAACGAGAAGTAATGATGTACTTGAGTTGTATTGTAACGTTTATTGCGTTGTTTGGATTATTTGCCATTTCGTCTTTTAATATTGGTACAAAACTGAAAGAAATTGCTATTCGAAAAGTTTTAGGTGCAGATACCAAAAGTTTGATTCAGAAATTGTCTATTCAATACGTTGTTTATTGTGTAGCTGGCTTTTTATTAGCTTTTTATCCAAGTTATTATTTACTAAATCAATGGTTGAGCGATTATGCATATCGAATTGAGATAGAATATGATATTTATGTTGTTTGTTTTTTTATTATGCTTTTGCTTGCTTTAACAATTGTTGTAAGTAGAGCATATAAGGCAACGCGTGTAAATGTGTTAGAATATATTAAATACGAATAGTTATGTTACAAAATTGGTTAAAAATATATTGGGCACACACACTCAAAAATAAAGTCTTTTTTATTTTTACCATCATTGGTTTAGCCATTGGTATTTGGGGTGTTTTATTATCGTATTTATATTATCAGGAAGAGGTTCGATATGATCAATGGAATCCAAATAAAGACAATGTATTTTTAATAAGTACAGATGTTGGCGATGATGATATTTGGATGTTAGCTTCATTTCCTTTAGGGCCAAATCTTAAAGAGAGAGAATTGGTAGAAGATTACATGTATTTATCCAATTATTCTACGGGTAATATTGAGTTTGAAGGAGAAAAAAAATCATTTGAAAAAGGTCTTAAAGTTCAGGCAAATTTTTTAGATTTTTTCCCATTCAAAATTGTAGCAGGAATAAATGCTTTGAATAAACCTAACACAGTAATGGTTTTAGATACTTATGCAGAGCAATTATTTGGAGATAATTCGGTAGGAAAAACATTTATTCGTCAAAATGAATTTTATACCATAGAGGGACTTTATTCTTTTGATGAGCAACGAAGTTCGGTAGCGCCAAATATTATCTTTTCTGGAATGGAAAAAGAGGTAATAGAAAGGCAAGATCTTTGGGGCACTTATAGTGCAACTTTATATTTAAAACTTAATCAACATTCGTCAAATGATAAAATATTAAACACATTAAATGATTTAGTGTATAACAATGTTTATGTGCGTTTGGCAAGTGAAAACGGAAAAACAGTAGAAGAATATTTAGCAGAAAATAATGATACGGTAGAAAGTTTTGATTTGTTTCCTCTTTCCGGACAACACATGATTGAGAATGCCATTTACAATGGCACATTAGAAAAGTCAATCAATAGTCAACGGCTTTATATTCTTATCGGATTATCTATTACAATTCTTATTCTTTCGGTAATTAATTATGTCAATTTATCCATTGTACAAAGTTTAAAAAGACATAAAGAAATGGGAATCCGTTTAGTAATCGGAAGTAAATATTCTATGTTGTTTTGGCAATTATTTGTAGAAAGTGTAATTACGTTGTTATGTACAATTGCTGTTAGTTTTGTATTGGTAGAACTATCTATTCCTACAATACGTGTTATTCTAAATTCACAGTTAGAATATCAACTCATACAAGCCATAAAAGTAGGATTGTTCTTTGTTATTGTTTTAGCTTTCTTATTAGCCACAATATTGCTTTTGGTAGTTAAAAAAGTATCAAAATTAAAGTTGCTAAAAGGACAATTATTAAAAACCAATCAAAAATTTAGTTTGCGCTATCTTATGTTAATGATTCAGTTTGCTATTGCTAGCTTTTTCATGATAAGTACGTTCATTGTGTATAAGCAAACCAATTATATGCTAGAAAAAGATTTAGGTTTTAGCAAAGAACAAGTGCTTATTCTTCCTTTTCTAACCTATAAAAAAGACGCAGAAAGAGAGCAGCTTTATGAATTGTATAAAACAGAATTATTGAAAATACCTGGCATTGAAGGTGTGGGTAGTTCGTCATTATCTATTGGAGGATATGGATTTAATTCAAGTTTTATCGCACATCAAGATGGCTCTGCGCAAACAATGAATGTGGCAATTGATGAAGATTTTTTAGAAATCATGGACATTAAATTAATTGAAGGACGAAAGTTTCAGAAAAATTTAGCCACCGATACAATTAGCAATGTGCTGATTAATAAAATGTTGAAAGATAAATTAAAAGATGAAAATATTGTTGGAAAAACAATCAATTGGAATCAAGGATTATTTACAGTAATTGGAGTTGTAGATAATTATCACATCAACAATTTTAAAGTAGATTACGAACCAATGATTTTTGTTGGTATGAAAGCCACACCATGGCTGTTTGGCAATGTGCAAGAATTATATGTAAAAGTAAATTCGTCAAATGTGGATGCTATGCTACAAGAAATCGAAAAAGTGTATAAAGATGTTGGGCTTGCAGAGTTTCCGTTTCATTATGAATTTTTAGATCAGCGTTTTGAGCGAATTTTTAAAAGTAGTTTTCAAGAGCGAAATATCTTATTGGTACTTAGTGTAATTGTTATATTCATTGCCTTGTTTGGGCTTTATAGCTTGGCATCATTTACTATTGCTAATAAACACAAAGAAATTGCAATTAGAAAGGTTTTAGGAGCAGATAATTTCGAACAAATGAAACAATTATCTAAGCAATATATTGTTATGGGCATTATTGGTTTTTGCCTTGCTGTATATCCTAGTTATTATTTTATGAATGCTTGGCTGAGCGAATATGCTTTCCGAATTACTATTAGTGTTTGGTATTTTTTATACACATTTTTAACCTTAATGTCATTAGTGCTAATAATTGTATGGATAAAAGCCAAACAAGCCACCAAATTAAATGTATTGAAGTATATCAAATACGAATAAAATTAATTCACCCAAAAAACACAAATCATGAGAAAAATTATTTATTTATTCCTTTTAGCAGGAACCGCAGCCATGGCGCAAAAAGTAGAAAAAAGAACTGTTGCTGATTTTAAGGAAGTAAAAGTAGCTCAAAGTATTATTGTTGATTTTACTTACGGAGCAACAAAATCGGTTGAGGTTGAAGCACAAAATGAAGCAGATTTAGCTTATGTAAAAACCGTAGTAAACAACGGCGTATTGCAAGTTTATATTGATGTAGCAAACAATACAGCTAAGTTAAATAATAGTAAAGTGCGCGTAAGAGTGAGCAACCCAACATTAGAAGGAGTAAAGTTAACTTCTTCGGCTAATTTTAATTTGCTAAATGAAGCCATAAGTACAAACTTTTACATTACAACAAGTAGCTCTTCAAAATACAATGGAGCTTTGGTAAAAACAGATAATTTATCAATTGATGCTAGTTCAGCTTCATCAGTAGACGGAACATTTGCAGTTAAAAACGAAACAAATTTTGCAATTAATTCTTCTTCCAAAATAGCGTTGAATCTAACAACAAATAAATTAAACGGAACTGCAACAAGTTCAAGTAAAGGAATGTTGAAAGGTTCGGCAAATTTGGCAAAAATAGATATAACAACTTCGAGCGAAATTACGGCAAAAGATTTTGTAGTTGCTGTATTAGATTGTTCGGCGGCGGCATCTTCAATTGCAAGTTTTGATGTAACAGAAAGTTTAAAAGGAAAAGTAACCACGCTTAGTAAGGTATATTATAAGAAAAAACCAAGTTTAATTGAAGTTAATAAAACTTCGAGCAGTTTTGTAGGTAAAATTTAAAATAGATAAAAATGAGAAAAATAGTTTATTTGTTCCTTTTGTTAGGAACGGCAGTTATGGCTCAGAAAACAGAAAAAAGAACTGTTTCTGATTTTAAAGAAGTAAAAGTATCACAAAGCATTAATATAGATTTTACGCTTGGCACAAGCAAATCGGTTGAGGTAGAAGTGCAAGATCCAACAGATATGCAATATGTAAAAACCGAAGTAAGCAATGGCGTTTTGCGTGTATATCTTGAGTTTCCTAAAAAATTATCAAAAAAAACAATGAGCAAAGTGCAGGTTACAATTAGTAATCCTACGTTAGAAGGGGTTAAAACTTCTTCTTCCGCTAAGTTCAATTTATTGAATCAAGTGATAAGCAAAAGTTTTTATGTAGAAACAAGTAGCTCGTCAAAATATACAGGAGCGTTAGTAAAAACAGATAACTTAAAAATTGAATCAAGCTCGTCTTCTGCAGTTGCAGGAAAGTTTGAAGTAACCAATATAACAGCATTTTCTGCAAGTTCGTCTTCTAGAATTTCGATGAATTTGAAAACAAATAAGCTTGATGGACAAACAAGTAGCTCGAGTCTTGTAGATTTAAAAGGTTCTGCTAAAACAGCAGATATTTCATCATCAAGTTCAAGTAAAATAGATGGAGCAGATTTTATTGTAGCCGATTTAATGGTTACCGCTTCTTCATCAGCCTTAATTAAATTAGATGTAACTCAGAGCATTTCAGGAAAAGCAAGTTCTTCGGGTAAAATCACTTACAAAAACAAACCAACATCAATTAATGTTTCTACATCATCAAGTGGTTATGTAGGTAAAATGTAATAATAGTAAACTATCATATGATTATCAATTGGATAAAATTATACGGTCAATATTTCCGAAAGAATTTCCTTTTTTCTATTCTCAATATATTGGGACTGTCCATTGGTTTGGCAGCGCTATTATTGGTGTTGATGTATTGGCAAAACGAACATAGTTATAATCAATGGAATCCGTATAAAGAAAGAGTATTTGAAGTAGAAGGAGGCGAAGATTCTCGTTTTTCTCATTGGTTTCCTGCTCCGGTGGTTAATTATTTAGAAAAAATTCCAACCATTGTAGAAGCGTATAATTTAAATTATTCTCATTCAATGGTATCCAGCATTGAAATAGATAATAAACAAGATTTTTTATATGATATAAGAGAACAACAAGCTAATTTTTTTGAGTTTTTTCCGTTTGAAACTATTTATGGAAGTGCTCAAGATTATAAAGATAATTACAAAGATGCATTGGCTATTGATTTAGATCAGTCTGAGCGTTTGTTTGGCAAAGGAGTAAATCCTGTGGGTAAAACCGTGAAGCTAAATGATGAAGAAGAAAACAACGGAAAAATACTTGTTATTCGTTATGTTTTTCGTATTCCCGGCAATAGTTCGGTTGTATTTAAAGCCCTTACTTCTTATTTAACAGAAGCTATGGTGGCTCAAAATAAAGAAGGTAATTGGGGCGACCACAATTATACTTTAATGATAAAATTAAAACAAGGAAAGAGTATCGAAGAATACAACCAAAATATAACCGATGTTTTGTATGAAGAGTTTTATCAAAGATATGCCGAAAAGGATGGTATTGATATTAACGAAGCAAAAGAAAAGTACAAAGAAAACAGTATAATTCATTATAATTCGGTAGATAAGGTTCATTTAAATCCTATTTCTGGAGGTTTAGGCGGCGGACCAACGTTGAATAAAATGCTCAATATTATGTTGGGTTCTGCTATTTTGTTATTGGTTTTATCAGTGGTAAACGCTATTAATCTGTCATTGGTAAATAGCCTTAGAAGAGCCAAAGAAATTGGTGTTCGCAAGGCAATGGGAGCTACAAAAGGACAATTGTTTCTGCAATTTTTATTCGAATCTGTTATTACAGTTGTGGCAGCCTCATTGTTGTCTTTGTTTTTTGTAGAGCTTATTTTGCCTTATTTTAATCTGTTGGTAAGCAGAGCAATTGTGTTTAATTTGTTTTCTGTTTGGCCTATTTTATTAGCATTGGCTATTATCATTATTTTGCTATTAGCTATTTTGCCTACTATTTTTATTTTGTCGTTAAATATTATAAAAGTTTTAAAAGGAAGTTTCAAAGGCGGAAAATCGGGTACTAAAATTAGAAATCTATTTTTAATCATTCAGTTTTTTATTGCTTTTTCCTTTTTGTCTACAGCTATTTTAATCAATAAACAGGTAGATTATATCCTTAATGAAGATTTAGGCTTTAATGGCAATCAAGTAATTAATATTAAGTTTAAAATTACTAATGTTGAAAAACGCAGAGCAATTTATAATTTAATTGAATCTGATGTAAATCGCATAGAAGGGGTAAAAGGCATAGCAATTCACGCCATGAATATTGGTGGCGGATACAGTAGTGGTTCTACCAATATTATCGAAGATAGAAGATTGCAAAGTGGTAACGTACCTGTAGGGTATGATTTTTTAAAAGTGTTTGAAGGAAAATTGGTTGAAGGGCGTTTTTTTGATCGAAATTTTGCCTCTGATAGCATCAATAAAGTGGTAGTAAACGAATCTTTTAAAAGAGAAGCTGGCTTTGCTGACGGCGTTATTGGAAAGAAAATTATTTGGAACGATCAAGAGTTTGAAGTTATTGGTGTGGTAAAAGATATGAAAGTGCAAGGGGCTTCTCAAAACACCACTCCTGTTACTTATTTTATGCCAAGTTCTGTGAGTTGGTTTACTTATTTATTGAATACAATTGCAGTGCGAATTGATGATAAGAATGTAGATAAAACGCTAAAAAACTTAGAGCAATTTTGGCAAAAAAGAATAGATAAAGTATATCCGATGGAATATACTTTTGCAAGCGATGATTATGCCACAACGTATAAAAAAACATTGTATTTGCGCACATTATTTTTAAGCTTAATGGGAGTGTCTATTTTTATTGCGCTTTTAGGATTAATGGCAATTGTTTCGTTTACTGTAGAAAGTAAGTTAAAGCAAATTGCAATTCGCAAAGTGTTGGGTGCAAATAAAATAGATTTAATTATCAACTTGTCAAAACAATTTATAGCATTTTGTGTTATTGGTTTTTTACTTTCTATTTATCCAGTAATTTTTGTAATGAATCTTTGGTTGGAAGATTTTGTATATCGCATTGATATTGATGTTATTCCTTTCATTATTGCATTTGTTGTATTGTTATCGTTTTCTTTAGCATTAGTTTGCTGGAAATCATGGCAGGCAACCCGAGTTAATATTCTAAAATATGTCAATTATGAATAAGTATATTTTATTGGTGTGTTTTGTGTTATTAAATCAGGTGTTTTGGGCACAAGAAAAATGGACATTACAAGATTGTATGTTGTTTGGGCAAGAAAATAGTTATCAATTAATGATTGCTAATTTAGAACAACAAGTAGTTGAAGCTCAAAAACAAAGTACAGCATCTTATTATTTACCAAATATTGGATTAAATGCCAGTCAAAGTTATAATTATGGTTCTGCAATCGATCCAACAACAAATACAAGAGTAAGCTCTAATATACAATCATTGCAAACTTCGGTTGATGCAAATATTAGTCTTTTTGATTGGTCTAATTTTATAGATCATCGACTTAAGCAACTCAATATTTCGTATGCATCTTTGGAAGCCGAAGAAGTAAAATTTTATTATCAACAGCAAATATTGGATTTGTTTTTCAAAATTATTGGAATACAAGAATTTTTAAAGTTGCAAAAAAATCAGTTAGAAAATAGCAGAATTAATTACGAACGTGTAACCAAAGAAGTTGATGCAGGCGCTAAACCTCAAAGTGATTTGTATGATATTGAATATATTTTTAACAATGAGCAAATACGATTGCAAGAAACAGCTAACGAATTGAGTAATCAAAAGCTACAATTATTGCATTTATTAGATGTGAAAGAAAAAAGTATAGCTGATTATGAGTTGGTTTTTGAAAAGGATAATTGGACAACAATTGTTGATTATGAATTTAATCCAACAGTAGAAAAAACGCGTTTGTATCAACAATTATTGGCAACAGAAAAGCAAAGTCTCAAATCAAAAAACTATCCGGTTTTAATAGGAAATTATCAATTCGGTAGTTTTTATACCAAACCGTTTAATACAAGTTTAGATTGGCAAGTGGCTTCTTTTGCTAAACAATTGGGAGATAATAAAAGCCATTATATTGGTTTAGGATTAAATATTCCTGTTTTTAGAAGCGGCTCAGTGGCTCGTCAATTGCAACAAAATAAAGCAAAAAAGAAACTTAACGAAGCGCAAATAGCAAATAAAGAACGAGCGCTTGACAAAGAAAACGAATTGTTGTTGCAAGAAATAAATCAAGCAGAAACCATGAATCAAACGTTAGAAAATAGTATTCTTTTGGCGAAGAAAACGTTTGGCACTACACAGATAAAATATGAAAATGGAAAAGCGGATATTTTTTCGTTTAACGCTGCTAAAAATTCGTTGCTTAATGCTGAATTTGCTTTAATTCAAAATGAAATTAAACGTGTTTTTCTAAACAAAAAGCGAATTTTAAATTATGCAAATCATTTTTAAAAACAGAATAATTACAACTTCATTTTAGTTGATTGAATGCTTTTTTGAGAAGAAACACAGTGGTTTTATTTATTAAAAAAGTAAGAAAAGCCAAGTAATGATTAAAGTCTTTTTTGTAGTATAAATCAATCCATTTGTAGTATAAATCAGTAGTTAAATTAAAGCTTAGTTATAAATTATTTCTCTTTTTTGTTTTTGTAATTTCCTGTTTTTCAGTGTTTTATTTTCATCTTCAATTAATTTTATTGCTCCATACGAGTTTTCGAAATCTTTAGTTTCTAATTCGAAATAACAATTGTATTGGATGTGGATAAATATTAAAATATTGTATAAGATTAATGTAAAATACCGTTTTTAGTAATTATTATTTAATCAATTTCAATTAATGAGTAGATAATATTTGGTATAAATAAGAATGTTTTGAAAAAAAATGAGCGCAAGTTTTGTATTTACATTTGTATCGATATGTTTTGCTATTTACGTTATCAAAAAAAGGTAAAAGCAATAACACAGAAACAACAAATAAAACAAACATGAGTTCAAAAAAAGTAAATGCAGTATTGGCAAGAAATACTTCCAATGCTCCTCAGGAAGAAGGAATATCTTCACAAACAGTTGCGTTTTCGCACTATAACAATTTATCAGCTCAATTGCCAATTGATCCGTCAACTGGAAAACTGGTAGCAGGTGGAATTAAAGAGCAAGCAATTCAATGTTTTACAAACATTAAATCTATCCTTACAAGCATTAATCACGTAATGTCTGATATAGTTAGAATTACAGTTTTTGTTACCAATATCAAAGATGTTGATGCGGTTGAAGAAGTATATAAAACTTTTTTTCCAACGTATATGCCAACACAAACAGTTGTGGCTGTAGCAGCACTGCCATTAGAAGCTTTAGTGCAAGTTGATGCATTGGTAACAAATGGAGAAGGAACAATTCCGAATGCTCCACAAGCAGGAGATTTAATAAAACTAACAAACATAACATCAAACGCACCAGTAAGTGGTTTATCTACTCAAACAGTGGCTTTTTCACATTACAATAATTTAGCTGTACAATTGCCAATTGATCCATCAACAGGACGTTTAGTAATTGGCGATGTAAAAGCTCAGGCAACACAATGTTTAAAAAATATCAAAACTATTTTAGGATCTATTGATGTGCCATTTGACGATATCGTTAAGATGACTATTTATGTAAAAGATTTAGCTGATATAGAAGCAATCAACGAAGTATATTTAGCTCATTTCCCAGATTCTGCTATTGCTAGAACAGTAGCTTATATGCCAGCCAGAACAGTAGTTGTTGCAACTGACTTACCAATGGGTGCATTAGTTCAAATGGAAGCAGTTGTATCTCATGGAGACGGTACACCGCCTCAAGCTATTGAAGACAGACATGGTATTGTAATTTGGGCAAATAATACAAATCAAGCTCCAATCAGTCCGTTATCTACTCAAACTGTTGCTTTTTCACACTACAATCATTTATCGGCTCAATTGCCAATAGAAGTTACAACAGAAAAATTAGTAGCTGGTGGAATAAAAGAACAAGCAAATCAATGTTTTAAAAATATTAAAGCCATTGTAGAAAGTATTGATCACGTTTTGGAAGATGTGGTTAAAGTGAATATTTATCTTACAAATATTGCTGATTTAGCAGTGGTAAATGAAGTATATGCAAATTTTTTCCCAACAGGAATACCAGCTCGTAGAGTAGCTGGAGTTACTAAGATAGAAAGTGATGCATTGATTCAGGTAGATGCAGTAGTTGCTAACGCTGAGGGAACACCAAGAAAAGCATAAAAATTTATCTGCAGAAAGATTGATAAAGTTATAAATTGAAAAGCCAACAAATTACACTTTGTTGGCTTTTTGTGTTGTCAATCGTAATTAATAGATAAAATAAAATAGCTTTTTTATGTATTAAATAATGATTTATGAGCTAAAAACACACACGTTATTTTGCTAATAACTTGCCTTTTAGCAAGGTAATAACTAGATTGTAAAGTCTTTGTTGTGGGCTTGTAAACGCATTAGTTTATCATATATTAACGTGTGCATTTGAAATATAACTGCTATATTTGCCTTAGTCAAAATTCATATTAAAATATTGAAAACTAATCGCATATAATGAAGTTAGATAGAAAAGATATTCTGAAAGCACTAGAAACTATTACTATTGCTGGAGAAGGAAAAAATATGGTAGAAAGCGGAGCGGTAAACAACGTAATGACTTTTGGAGACGAAGTTGTTGTAGACCTTGTTTTATCAACTCCTGCATTGCATATCAAGAAAAGAGCGGAAGTGGATGTAATGAAAGCAATTCACGAACATGTATACGATAAAGCAAAAGTAAAAGTAAACATAAAAGTAGAAGCAGCAGAAAAACCTGAAATTAAAGGAAAATCAATACCTGGAATCAAAAATATTGTAGCAATTTCTTCAGGAAAAGGTGGAGTAGGTAAATCTACTGTTACGGCAAATATTGCTGCAAGTTTAGCCAATATGGGCTTCAGTGTTGGTATTTTGGATGCAGATATTTACGGTCCATCAATGCCAATTATGTTCGACGTAGAAAACGCAAAACCAATTTCGGTTGAGGTAGAAGGTCGTTCAAAAATGAAACCAATTTCGGCTTACGGTGTTGAAATTCTTTCAATAGGATTCTTTACAAAAGCAGATCAAGCTATTATCTGGAGAGGACCAATGGCATCGAAAGCATTAAATCAAATGATTTTTGATGCAGATTGGGGAGAATTAGATTTCTTACTATTAGATTTACCTCCAGGTACAGGAGATATTCACTTGTCAATTATGCAATCATTGCCAATTACAGGAGCTGTTGTAGTTTCTACACCACAAGCAGTAGCCTTGGCAGATGCTAAAAAAGGAGTTTCTATGTTTATGTCAGAAAGCATCAACGTACCAGTTTTAGGTATTGTTGAAAATATGGCTTATTTCACTCCAGCAGAATTGCCAGAAAATAAATATTATATTTTTGGCGAAAACGGAGCTAAAAATTTAGCTGCTGACTTAGATGTTCCATTCTTAGGAGAAGTGCCAATTGTGCAAAGCATTAGAGAAGCAGGAGATTTTGGTCGTCCGGCAGCTTTGCAAAATGATACAATTGTAGCAAAAGTATTTGAAGATGTTACAAGAAACGTGGTAGAGCAAGTGGTGTTGAGAAACGATTCGTTGCCGCCAACAGAAGCAATTAAAATTACAACTATGGCTGGATGCTCAGCTGCAGGTAAAAAATAATCTTTTTTTATAAAAAATATATGGCATCAATAACTATCAGAGAAAACGTTATGAAGGCGTTAGACGAGATTCGCCCGTTTTTGCAAACCGATGGAGGAGATATTACATTAATTGATATAGTTGATGACAAGCACGTAAAAGTTCGATTAGAAGGTGCTTGTACAGCTTGCAGTGTGAATCAAATGACATTAAGTGCAGGGGTTGAAACTACAATTAAAAAATATGCTCCGGAAATCGAGACGGTAGTTAATGTTGGATAAAAATAACTTAGTCAACTATAAATAACACTTTGGCTATTTATAGTTGACTTTTATCATTTTTAATAAACATTACAAAGTTCATCTTTGTACTAATGAACTACACATCATGATTGAAACCGATATAATTATCATTGGAGCTGGGCCAACAGGTCTTTTTGCAGTTTTTGAAGCAGGATTGCTGAAACTGAAATGTCATTTAATCGACGGATTACCACAACCTGGTGGACAATTGACAGAGCTTTATCCTAAAAAACCAATTTTTGATATTCCTGGATATCCTTCAGTGGGTGCTGCAGAATTGGTTGATAACTTAATGGAGCAAATTAAACAATTTCAGCCTGGTTTTACGTTAAATGAAGTTGCTGAAACGATAGAAAAACAAGAAGACGGTTTTTTTATTGTTACAACTAACAAAGGAACACAACACAAAGCTAAAGCAGTAGCTATTGCAGGTGGTTTAGGCTCTTTTGAACCGCGCAAACCAGAGTTAGAAAACTTAACTCATTTCGAAGATAAAGGAATAGAGTATTTTGTAAAAAATCCAGATATGTTTGCTGGAAAAAAAATAGTTATAGCTGGAGGAGGTGATTCTGCTTTAGATTGGAGTATTTTTTTAGCAGACGTTGCGGCAGAAGTACATTTAGTACACCGTAGAAATGAGTTTAGAGGCGCATTGGATTCGGTAGAAAAAGTACAAGCTTTGAAAAACCAAGGAAAAATTAATTTGATTACACCGGCAGAAATTGTTTCGTTAAAAGGAACAGATAAATTAGAAGCTGTAGTAATTGAAAAAGAAGGAGCGCAAGAAGAAGTAACTTGTGATTATTTTATTCCTCTTTTTGGATTAACACCTAAACTTGGTCCAATTGCTAACTGGGGCTTAGAAATTGAAAAAAATGCTATTAAAGTAAACAATGCATTAGATTATCAAACAAATATTCCAGGTATTTATGCTATTGGAGATATTAATACGTATCCTGGTAAATTGAAGTTGATTTTATGTGGTTTTCACGAAGCAACCTTAATGTGCCAAAGCGTTTATAACATGTTAAATCCTGGTAAAAAATATGTGTTGAAATATACTACTGTTTCAGGAATTAATGGTTTTGATGGTACACGAAAAGAAGCAGAAAAAGCAGTTGTAAAATCAATAGAATAACAAGATATGTCAGATATTAAAGTAACAATTATTGACAGAGCAGGAGAAACTCACGTAGTTGATGCTCCAACAGATATGAATATGAACGTGATGGAATTGATTCGTGCTTACGAATTGGCTCCAGAAGGAACAATTGGAATTTGTGGAGGAATGGCAATGTGCGCTTCTTGTCAATGTTATGTATTAAATGCTGATGAAATAGCTTTGCCAGAAATGAATCCTGATGAGGAGGCAATGTTGTGGGAAGCTTTTAATGTAAAAGATAATAGCAGACTTGGTTGTCAAATACATTTAGCCCCAGAATTGGATGGCTTGGTTGTAGAAATGGCTCCAGAATAGTTGTTAAGAAATAATAAAAAATCCCGTTATAAAATATTTTATAACGGGATTTTTTTATGAGATACTATTTTTTTATTTTTCAGTTTCAGTTGTTGTTTCTTCGCTTCCAGCTTTGCTTTTTACAAGCTTAATAATTACTGGTAATGTGGTAACAAGAACCAAGAAAATAATAATATATTCGATATATTCTTTTAAATCAATTTGGTAAGTATTCATTAACCAAACTTGTAAATAATGACCTGCAAAGATCAATGAAGTTGCCCAAAGAAAAGAACTAATAACATTGTAAAACATAAAGCGCTTAATATCCATTCTTACAATTCCTGCAATAATTGGAGCAAATGTTCTTACAACTGGTAAAAAACGTCCAAAAATAATAGCTCTACCTCCATGTCTTTCAAAAAACACTTTAGATTCATAAAGATATTTTTTCTTATAGATAAAATTATCTTTTACGTTGTAAAGATAGTTTCCGCTTTTTGCACCAAACCAATATCCAAAAGTATTTCCTAAAATTCCGGCAAGAGCCACTAAAGTTGATAATAAAGCAACGTTTAAAAAATCGCTATCAATTGAAAATAATTCTTGCATTAAAGCAGTGCTGTAAATACCTGCTAAGAATAGTAAACTATCTCCTGGCAAGAAAAAACCAGCAAATAATCCCGTTTCAGCAAATACAATAAAAAGTACTACATATATTCCTATTGAATGACCTGCAATCTGTAGGTTAATGTAAAACTCAGGATTGATTAACTGAGAAATGTGAAATTCATCCATTGTGTGTTTTTATCTGTTTTATGTTTTTTTACGTTGTTTGTGCTTCTTCTGTTGCGTCAGAATGTTCAAACTTATCAATAGATGCTGTTGATAAAGCATTTCCTAATACGTTTGTCATACTTCTTCCCATATCACAGAAATGGTCAATAGGTAAAATAAAAGCAATTCCTTCAGGCGGAATATTAAACATTGCACAAGTAGCCACAATTACAATTAAAGAAGCTCTAGGCACACCTGCCACACCTTTACTTGTAACCATTAATACTAATAGCATTAATATTTCATCTCCCAAGGATAAAGGTACATCATAAATTTGAGCGATGAATATACTAGCAAATGTCATGTACATCATACTTCCATCAAGATTGAATGAATAACCTAATGGTAAAGTAAAAGAAACAATTTTAGGTGAACAACCAAATTTTGTTAATTGTTCCACAAGTTTTGGAAACACAGCTTCGCTACTTGTTGTAGAGAATGCAATAAGCAAAGGTTCTTTAATAGCTCTTAATAGTCTCCAAACATCTTTGCCTAAAATTAAGTATCCTATTAATATCATCAAAGCCCATAAAATTGCCAAACCAGCAACAAAAGCGCCTAGATATTTGGCATAAGTAAGAAAAATAGTAAGTCCGTAAAGAGAAACTGCACTTGCAATAGCTCCTAAAACACCAAGTGGAGCAGTCCACATAATGTAGTTTACCATTTTTAGTACAACTTCAGCTATTCGATCAAATAGTTTAATAACAACTTTTCCTTTTTTACCAATGCTTGATAAAGCCACGCCAAAAAAGATAGCAAATACTACAATTTGCAAAATTTCGTTGTGAGCAAATGATTCAAAAACACTCTTAGGAATTAGATGTTCAATAAATGTTTGTAAGCTTAATGATCCTGTTTTGGTAAGTAGTTCGGCAGAACCCGAAACATTTTGCATATCAAAATTAGCATTTGCACCTGGCTGTAACCAGTTTACTAAAATCAAACCTATTGTAAGAGAAACTAATGAAGCAGTAATAAACCATCCCATAGCTTTACCACCTACACGGCCAACCATTTTCATATCTCCCATCTTGGCAATTCCTACTACAAGTGTACAGAATACCAATGGTGCAATAATCATTTGCACAAGTCGGATGAAGATAGTTCCTAGTAATTTAATATTTGTTGAAAATCCAGTTATGTGTTCTGGAAAAGAATAATGTATTACTCCACCCAATACCACTCCTAATACAAGAGCAATAATTATGGCAATAAATAGTTTGTTGTTTTTCATAAGAAAAGTATAATTGAGCGTGAAAAATAAAGATTTTTTTTGAATAAAATATAGTGTTTTACATAATTATAACAGTTTTAGATTGATGTTTATTTGAAAATTAGAGTATTTTAAGGTTTGGTAGTTGTTTATCCATTAAATTTTGTGCTTTTATATGTGAAAATGGCACTTCATTTTAAAATAGTTAATTTCAACTAAATTTTGTTGTCAAAAAACAAGTAAATAGCAAATATCGTGCTGCTATTAAAAGAAAACGTTATTTTTACAGCTTATTTAAACTTGATAACATGAAAAAAATATTTTTGTTTGCTTTGAGTTTGATCGGAATTAGCGCTTTTTCGCAAGAAGTAATGACAAAAGAATTACTTTGGAAACTAGGAAGAGTAAGTCCGGTTGGTATAACAAAAGATGGAAAGAATTTGATTTACAAAGTTACTCATGCCAATATGGAAGAGAATAGCTTTGATTCAAAAACGTATCAAATTCCTGTAATAGGAGGGCAATCGACCGAAATTAAAGAGTATAAAAACTTATTGGCAGATAAAAATTTGTCGCCAAACGGACAAATGCTTGTTTTTGATCAAGAAGTAAAGATTAATAAAGTACTTGGAAAAGATTTTTATCCTACAATGCAAAAATCGGATGCATTTGTATATGATGAATTAGATTATAGACATTGGGATAACTGGAATACAGGTACACACAACCACGTTTTTTACGCGCCAATAGCAGATAAGGAAAATAAAATAGACATTATGTTTGGCGAACCTTATGATGCTCCTCAAAAACCTTTCGGTGGATCAGAAGATTATATTTGGGCTCCAAATAATGAATCTATCGTTTATGTTTCTAAAAAGAAATTTGGAACAGCATATGCTTTAAGTACAAATACTGATTTATATGAGTATAACTTAAAAACAAAAGAAACAACTAATCTTACGCCAAATAATGTAGGTTATGATACGCATCCTACATTTTCTCCGCAAGGCCATTTAACTTGGTTGCAAATGAAACGCGACGGATTTGAAGCAGATAAAAACGATATTATCGTTCGCTTCGGAAATGTAGAGCAAAATTTAACAGCTAACTGGGATGGAACGGTTGATAGTTATGTTTGGAGTAAAGAAGGAGATAAAGTTTATTTTGTTGCTGCTGTAAATGGTACAGTACAATTATTTGAAGTAAACTTTCCTGGTTTAAAAAGAATTGCACCTGTTGTAACCCAATTAACAGACGGAAATTTTGACGTAACAAGTATTGTTGGTTTTTCAGGTAATAATGTTTTACTTACTCGTACTGATTTTAATCACGCAACAGAGATCTATTCTTACGATTTGAAAAAGAAATCGTGGAAGCAAATTACAAAGGTAAACGATGCTGTTTATTCAAAATTAGCTTTGAGTAAAAGTGAAAAAAGAATCGTTAAAACTGTAGATGGAAAAGATATGGTTACTTGGGTAATCTATCCTCCAAATTTTGATCCAAACAAAAAATATCCAACCTTATTATATTGCCAAGGTGGGCCACAATCTGCGTTAACTCAGTTTTATTCGTTCCGTTGGAATTTCCAATTAATGGCAGCAGAAGGTTATATTATTGTAGCACCAAACAGAAGAGGTATGCCTGGACATGGAGTAGAGTGGAACGAAGCTATTTCTAAAGATTGGGCAGGAAAACCAATGCAAGATTATTTAGCAGCAATTGATGATGTGGCAACAGAAAAATACGTTGACAAAAATAGATTGGGTGCAATTGGTGCTAGTTACGGAGGATATTCTGTTTTTTACCTAGCAGGTATTCATGAAAATCGTTTCAAATCTTTTATTTCACACTGTGGAGTATTTGATTTAGTAAGTATGTATGGTACAACAGAAGAAGTGTTTTTCCCTAATTTTGATCTTGGTGGAGCATATTGGGATAAAGACAATAAAGATGTTCAAAATGCCTTAAATAACTTCAATCCGATTAATAATGTAGATAAATGGAATACTCCAATTTTGGTTATCCAAGGAGGGAAAGATTATCGTGTGCCAATTGGACAAGGACAAGAAGCTTTTCAGGCAGCACAATTAAGAGGTGTAAAAAGTAGATTTTTATATTTGCCAGAAGAAAATCACTGGGTTATTCAACCACAAAACGCGCAAGTTTGGCAAGGTGAATTTTTCCGTTGGTTAAAAGAAACTTTGTAAACCATAAAATAAAAAAAGAGCTATCATTTATTTGATAGCTCTTTTTTATTGATATTAATTATTCAGAAAAAACATAAAAATATGTAACAAAAATCTGAAAATAAGACATATAGTAAATAATATGAATATTGAAAATTACAAGTTTTTAGTTTTTCTATTTCTTAGATTTTTAGTTAATTCATTAATGTTTTTTATATTTACCACAATAACTTCAATTAAAAATGAACAAAAAAACAATTCAATCTTGGGTATTAGCTGCGGCATTAGCTTTTGCGGCATTTACACCAACTTATGCACAAGACAATTTAGTAAATGCATTAAAACTAAATGTAAGCGACAAGAGTAAAGAGTTATATCAATTTAAACCAGTAGTTGATATAGAAAACACATCAATCAAAAATCAAGGATCATCAGGTACATGTTGGTCTTATTCTGCCAATTCTTTTATTGAGTCAGAAATGATGCGTATGGGAAAACGCCCAGTAGAAATTTCTCAGATTTATTCGGCGCGTAATGCTTATATTGAAAAAGGCAAAATGTATGTAAGAATGCAAGGTGCAGTAACTCTTGGCGATGGCGGTGCTTTTCATGATGTAATGAATATGTATAAAAAATACGGAGCAGTACCTCAATCTGTATATAGCGGATTAAACTACGGAACATCTAAAAATAAGTTTGCAGAAATGGCAGCTATTCAAGAAGGTATTCTAAAAGCAGTAGTTGCTAATCCAAACGGAAAACTTACACCAAATTGGGAAAAAGCATATACTTCTGCAATTGATGCTTATTTGGGAGAAGTACCAGCTAAATTTAAATGGGAAGGAAAAGAATATACTCCACAAACTTTTGCTAAAGAAGTTGTAGGAATTAATCCTGATGATTACGTAGAAATCGGATCAGATTTAAATTATCCATTATACGAAAAATTTGTATTATTAGTGCCAGATAACTGGGCTTTTGATCAGGTTTATAACGTGCAAATTAATGAGTTAACAGATATTATTGATTATGCTCTTAAAAACGGATTTACTGTTGCTTGGGGTGGCGATGTAAGTGAAAAATATTTTAGCTGGAAAAACGGTGTTGCATATGTGCCAGAAAAAGAATGGGATGATATGACAGCAGAAGAAAGAGAAGCAATTTTTAATGGACCAAAGCCAGAAAGAAAAGTAACAGCAGAAATGCGTCAAGAAGCTTTTGATAATTATTCTACAACAGACGATCATGGTATGCATATTGTTGGTATAGCAAAAGATCAAAACGGAAGAGAATATTATATTGTTAAAAACTCGTGGGGAGTTACTAACGATTATAAAGGATATATGTATATGTCTAAAGAATACGTAAAGTATAAAACAACAGATATTATGGTTCATAAAGATGGTTTACCAAAAAATATGAAATCTAAATTGAAATTGTAAATGAAATAAATAAAACAAAATTGCTATGGAAAATTTATCAGGAGGATTTGAAACAATGTTGCAAACCATATTTGTCGCCTTACCTAAAATTGCGGTTGGTATTATCATACTAGCTATTGGGGGCTATTTGGTAAAATTAATTCTAACCTTTATTCGCAAGCGATTTGAAAAACGCGATGTAGAATTATCATTAAGAGGTTTTTTATTGAGTATTATTAAAACAATACTTTATATTCTTCTATTAATTACAGTTGCCTCAACAATGGGAATTCAAACTACCATTTTTACGGCAGCATTTGCATCGGCAGGTTTAGCTATTGGTTTGGCTTTGCAAGGAAGTTTATCAAACTTTGCAGGCGGAGTATTGATATTGTTATTTAAACCTTTTAAGGTTGGCGATTATATTTCAAATCCAAGTGGAACAGAAGGCGAAGTAGAAAAAATAGATTTGTTATATACTACGTTAGTTGGGCCAACAGGATTAAGATTATTTAGTCCTAACGGAACTTTGGCTAATTCAGTAATTACAAATTATACTGCTATTACCATCAGAAGATTTGATTTTGTTGTAGGTATTTCTTACGATGCAAACATTAAATTTGCTCAAGAAGTGATTCAAAAAGCATTAGCGAATGATGCAAGAGTACTTACAGAGAAAGCGCCAATTATTTTTGTTGATAATTTGAATGATAGCTCAGTAGATTTAAAAGTTAGAATTTGGATGAATAGAGCAGATTATTGGAATACTGTATTTGAGATACAGCAAAATGTAAAAGTTGCCTTAGATGAAGCAAATATTGAAATTCCTTTTCCACAAAGAGATTTGCATATTGTTTCAGATAAAACAAAATAAAAAAACTGCTTGGAGCAATCCAAGCAGTTTTTTTTAAACTATTTTTCTCGATCTAGAAACGATCATCTTTTTTAATAACGTTTCTAGCTACTTGTATTTTGTATTTTTTTCCTTTCATTTTTTGGTCTTTTATAGCATTAAGCAAATCTTTTACTTTAGTGCTTTTTACAGCTGCAAACGACACAAAATCCTTTACTTCAATTAGTCCCAAATCGCCTTTTTCTAAATTTCCTTTTTGAGAGAAAAAACCAACAATATCAATTTTATTTAGTTTGTTCTTTTTACCTCCGCTAATATATAAAGTTTGAAAATCGGGAGCTTTTGGCAGAATAGTTTTTTCGGCAACTGCAAAAATATCCATAGAATAATCTACATAATCCAATTTTTTCTCTCCTTCATGTATAATTAAATAAGCGGTTCCGGAGTTTTGCATACGTGCTGTACGACCATTTCTGTGAGTATATTCTTCTTCTTTAAAAGGTAAATGGTAGTGAATAACATGTTTGATATCAGGTATATCCAAACCGCGTGCAGCTAAATCTGTGGTAATTAAATAACGTACACTTCCATTTCTAAATTGAATCAAAGCACGCTCACGCTCTTCTTGGTCCATTCCTCCGTGATAATAAGTGGTGTAAGTACCTTCATTGTTCAAGGTTTCACTAATGCGCTCTGCTGCATCTCTATGGTTGCAAAATATGATAGCTGGTTCAGAATTAATGCTGCACAAAAGCTGAAACAAAGTGTTTAGTTTGTCTTTCTCTTTGCTAATAACCAATTGCGTAGTAAGTTTAACTTCAAGCTCTTCATTTGTTGACAGAAAATCTAACGTTGTCGGATTTATTACTTGGGTAAATTTTGGAATTTTAATATCATAAGTTGCCGAAACCAAAACGCGTTTGTTTACATTTTTTAAACGAGAAATGATGAACGACATTTGTTCTTGAAAGCCCAATTGCAACGATTTGTCAAATTCGTCTAAAATAAGCGTTTGAATTGCTTCGGTAGAAAAAGTTTCTCGTTCTAAATGATCTGCAATTCTTCCTGGCGTTCCAATTAATACAGCAGGTGGATTAGATAAGTTTTTTATCTCTGTTTCAATAGAATGCCCGCCATAGCAAGTATTTACCTTGAATGAAGTTCCCATTTTTTTCCAAACTTGCTCAATTTGTAAAGCTAATTCGCGAGAAGGAACCAAAATAAGGCATTGTACCTTATTGACATCTTCGTTT
Source organism: Flavobacterium sp. (assembly GCA_030151255.1). Lineage (GTDB taxonomy): Bacteria > Bacteroidota > Bacteroidia > Flavobacteriales > Flavobacteriaceae > Flavobacterium. Next base: position 40,263 of record JASLED010000092.1, on the reverse strand, counting down.
AACAATTGATAAAGCGGATATAAAAAAGCTAAGGTTTTACCCGAGCCAGTAGGTGAAAGCAATACAACATTGGGTGTGTCAAGAATAGTTTCATTGGCTTTTTCTTGCATTTCGTTTAAGCTATCAATGCCTAAATTCAGTAAAATATTGGTAGAATGTGGATTTGTATACATAAGTTTGAAGGTAATCGGATTTAATTTGAAAAAAGAAAACTCCTTGGTTAAAAGGAGTTTAACTGTTATATCGATTCAATAATATAATCTTTGTAAAAATCTTCAATTTCGTTAAAGATTTGTAGCAATTGTTCAGGGCTATCTTCTGTAACCAAACGTTGACGATGTGTTTTAAAACCGTGAATTCCTTTGAAATAATTGGTGTAATGTCTGCGCATTTCTACAATTCCTAATCTTTCACCTTTCCATTCCATTGACCAAATTAAATGATTTTTAGCCGCTTCTAATCTGTCTTTCATTGTTGGAGGAGCTAGTACTTCGCCAGTTTCAAAAAAGTGTTTTATCTCATTAAAAATCCAAGGATATCCAATAGCCGCACGACCAATCATCATTCCGTCCAAACCAAATTTTTCTTTGTATTCTAATGCTTTTTGAGGGCTGTCAATATCACCGTTTCCAAAAATTGGAATTTTAATTCTTGAATTATTCTTAATTCGTTCAATATGAGTCCAATCTGAATGACCTTTGTACATTTGCGCTCTTGTTCTGGCATGTACAGTCAACGCCTGAACACCAACATCTTGTAAACGCTCTGCAACTTCATCAATGTTTATTGAATCGTCATCCCAACCCAATCGTGTTTTTACAGTTACTGGTAAATGTGTACTTTTTATAACTGCTTGCGTTAATCGAATCATTAAATCAATATCCTTTAAAACACCTGCGCCAGCACCTTTAGAAACAACTTTTTTTACTGGGCATCCAAAATTGATGTCTACCAAATCTGGCTGAACAGTTTCTACAATTTTTGCCGACAGCGCCATAGCTTCTTCATCACCTCCAAAAATTTGAATACCAACAGGTCGTTCATAATCAAAGATGTCCAATTTCATTTTACTTTTCATGGCATCTCTAATCAAACCTTCTGAAGAAATAAATTCCGAATACATCAAATCCGCTCCGTGCATTTTACATAAACGACGAAACGGCGGATCGCTCACATCTTCCATAGGAGCCAAAAGCAACGGATGATCGGGTAGTTCTATATTGCCAATTTTAATCATAATTGTACCGAATATTTGATGCAAAAGTACGATAAATTATTTTTTTAGGTTGAATAAGATTATCGATCTGATTAAAACGATTGATTTATAGTTAAATAGTTCGTTAGGTTAAGCGATTTATCTTGTATTTTGATTCTTTTAAAATTACGGATTTGAAGTAGAATTAGAAGAATTTGGAGTTATTAAAAATAGAAATAGTGAACAATAAATTCAAACTTTCAAGTATATTTGCAAAATATAGGCTTATTGTTTGTAATTTAAATAAAACGAAAGTCTTACAACTTAGATCAATCGGATAAAAAGTCCTATTTCTTCTGACTTTTTTGATTTAATTGATCTTCTAATAATGGATATAACCAAGATGAAGAACATTAGAAACTTTTGTATTATTGCTCACATTGACCATGGAAAGAGTACGTTAGCAGATCGTTTGTTAGATGCTACACAAACGGTGACTGCGCGTGAGCAACAAAATCAGCTTTTGGATAGTATGGATTTGGAACGTGAGAGAGGAATTACAATTAAATCTCACGCTATTCAAATGGAATATGAATACAAAGGCGAAAAATATATTTTGAATTTAATTGATACTCCAGGACACGTTGACTTTTCGTACGAGGTTTCTCGTTCAATTGCTGCATGCGAAGGAGCTTTGTTAATTGTAGATGCTGCCCAAAGCATTCAGGCACAAACTATTTCTAACTTGTATTTGGCATTGGAAAATGATTTAACAATTATTCCAGTTTTAAATAAAATTGATTTACCAAGTGCAAATCCTGAAGAAGTGAGCGATGATATTGTTGATTTATTAGGATGTGATTACGAAGAAATTATTCCTGCATCTGGTAAAACAGGTTTAGGAGTAGAAGATATTTTGGCAGCTATTATTGAGAGAGTACCAGCGCCAAAAGGAGATCCTGAGGAGCCATTACAAGCTTTGATTTTTGATTCTGTTTATAATCCATTTCGTGGAATTGAAGTAATTTTCCGTGTTATTAATGGAAAAATTAAAAAGGGTCAGAAAATTAAATTTATGGCGACGGGCAAAGAGTATTTTGCTGACGAAATTGGAACGTTGAAATTAAATCAAGTTCCAAAACAAGAAATTTCAACAGGAGATGTAGGTTATTTAATTTCTGGAATTAAAGAAGCAAGAGAAGTAAAAGTAGGGGATACTTTAACCGATGCTAAAGTTCCTACTCAGAATATGATTTCTGGTTTTGAGAATGTTAAACCAATGGTTTTTGCAGGTATTTATCCAGTAGATACAGAAGATTATGAAGAATTGCGTAACTCAATGGAGAAATTGCAATTAAATGATGCATCTTTAGTATTTGCTGCGGAGAGTTCTGCGGCTTTAGGTTTTGGTTTCCGTTGTGGATTTTTAGGAATGCTTCACATGGAAATTATTCAAGAGCGTTTAGAGCGTGAGTTTAACATGACTGTGATTACAACAGTACCAAACGTTTCTTATTTAGCTTACACTAAGAAAGAGCCAGAGGTAGGTATTATCGTAAATAACCCGTCTGATTTACCAGAGCCTTCAAAATTAGAGCGCGTAGAAGAGCCATATATTAAGGCAACTATTATTACAAAGTCTGATTTCGTAGGACAGGTTATGAGTTTGTGTATTGATAAGCGTGGTATTATAACAAATCAAACGTATTTAACGGAGAATAGAGTTGAATTAATGTTTGATATGCCTTTGGCTGAAATTGTATTTGATTTTTACGATCGTTTAAAAACGGTTTCTAAAGGATATGCTTCTTTTGATTATTCACCAATCGGAATGCGTACATCAAATCTTGTAAAAGTTGACGTTATGTTGAATGCAAACGTAGTAGATGCACTTTCTGCATTAATGCACGCGGATAACGCTTATTCGATTGGAAAGAAGATGTGTGAGAAATTAAAAGAATTGATTCCACGTCAGCAGTTTGATATTCCTATTCAGGCAGCAATTGGTGTAAAAGTAATTGCGCGTGAAACTGTAAAAGCATTGCGTAAAGACGTTACAGCAAAATGTTATGGAGGAGATATTTCTCGTAAACGTAAATTACTTGAAAAACAAAAAGCAGGTAAAAAACGTATGCGTCAGGTTGGAAACGTAGAAATTCCACAAGAGGCATTCATGGCTGTTTTAAAATTGAATGATTAATTATTAGTTATATAAAAAAAGGACCATCAAATTTTGATGGTCCTTTTTTATTTGGATTATTTTTTAGTAAAATCACCTACGTAAACAGTAGTAAACTTAGATGGTTGCAAATACTTTTTAATTGCATCATTTACTTGTTTTACGGTTAGTTTATCTATTTCGGCATTTAGCTTATCAAAATCACTAAAAGGTTTGTTGTAGATTAGGTACAAGCTTGATAAAAACATTAGATAATTATCGCTACCAAGATCAGTTTGTCTTGTGCTTTTCCAACTTGTTTTTGTTGCTTTTAATTCTTCTTCGGTAATGCCATTTGTAACTAATTTTAAAAACTCATCATTAATTGCGTTTTCTACATTGTCTCGTTTGGTTGGATTTAAAAAAGCATAAATCATCCAACTTGCATTGTTGTTTTTCGGATCGTTAGAAATAGATAAAGAAGTTCCGGCTCCATAGCTTATTCCTTCTTTTTCACGTAATCTTTGTGGAATACGCGCTGTCATAAATCCGCCGCCCATTACTTCATCTGCAAAAGTAAGTGCTGCAAAATCTGAACTTGTGTTGCTCATTTCAAAGTTTAGTTTTCCAACTGCCGCTGCATTTTCTTTATCTGGCGTTTGAATAATTTCTTTGCTTTGCTTTGTAGCATAAAATTTTGGATAAGCTCTTTCAAATTTTGCTTTGTTGTTCCAATTTCCTAACACTTTTTCTAGCAAATCTTTTGCTTCTTTTTGGTTGTTTATTCCCAAAACAGTTGCTGTTCCGTTGTTTGCGCCAAAGAAAGTTTTGTGAAATTCTTTCATCTGATTTATTGTTACCGCTTTTACTCCTTCAATATCTTCTTGAATAGACGGAACGTAGAAAATACTTCCTTTTTCTTCGTTTGAGGTAAGTTGACGAATTTTGTTAAAGGCAACGGTTTGCGGATCGTTTAATCTGCTTTCAAATGATGTTGTATATTCTAATTTTAATTTTGTTAGTTCGCTTTCAGGAAACGCTGGGTTTTTTAAAATATCGTTTAAAATATTCATTGTTTCAGCAATTGTATTTCTGTACGAAGTAACGGTAATTGATATATTTTGATTAGAAAAACGGATGTTAATATTTGATTTTAATGCATCTAGTTGATCTTTTATTTGTTGTTTATTTAAAGAAGTAGTTCCTGCTGTAAGTAAAGAAGCTGTAATACCTCCAATGTATTGTTTGTTTTTAAGATCGCTTTGATTTCCGACAGGAATATTTACTGAAATAGTAACTTTTTCTCCTTTTAGATCTTTGTCAATGACACCATATTTTAAGCCATTGCTCAATGTGCCAGAAGTATAGTTTTTTTCTAGGTTGGCAATAGTAGGAGCAAATTCTCTAAGGTTTTCGGTTGTTTGTTTTCCTTTATAATTTTTTACTAATGAATTAATATCTTCATTGGTAAATTCGGTAGCTTTTACTCTAGTTTCGTCTTTGGTAGGAATAAATAATCCAATTGTACGATTGTTATTTTTAAAGTATTTATTAGCAACACGCTGAATATCTTCAAGCGTTAAATTTTCGATGTTATCACGGTATAAAAATGATAAACGATAATCGCCAGAACCAATAATTTCAGTTAAGTTAACCGCTGTGCTAATTGTGTTATTCTGAATTGCTTCTAAATCTTTCAATAACTTAGTTTTTGCTCGGTCAAGTTCTGCCTGAGTATATTGGTTACTGCTAATTTTTGCCAATTCTATTTTGATGTTTTCTAAAGCTTTTGTTTGGTCTTTATCGTTCGCAATATTAAAGTTAAACAACATAAAACTTGCATCTCTTACTGTTGGAGTAAAAGCGTATAATGAAGTAACAGTGTGAGTTTCTACAAGTGATTCGTATAAATATCCAGAAGGATCATTATTTAAAATACGTTCTAAAGCACTTAGGGCAGCAAAATCTTTATCGGCAAAAGAAGCCGTATGATATAAAACTTGAATGTGTTTGCTATCTCCATTGCGTTTTACTTCTACATATTTTTCTCCGTCTTGGGCTGGTTCTACAGTAAGAATTTCATCTAATACGCGTGTTGGACGTGGAATAACAGAAAAGTATCGTTCAACATAATCTAATGCTTTTTGTTCATCAAATTTTCCGGCAATTACCAAAACAGCATTATCTGGTTGATAATATTTTTCATAGAATCGTCTTAATTGAGGCGTTTTTACGCGTTCAATATCTTCTTTTGAACCAATTGTGCTCAATCCGTAATTATGCCATAAAAACGCAGTATTGATGGTTCTTTCCATTAATACTCTTGACGGATTGTTTTCTCCAATTTCAAATTCATTTCGAACAACAGAAAATTCTTTATCTAAATCTTCTTGAAGAATTGTGGCATTAATCATTCGATCGGCTTCCATTTCAAGCGCCCAAGATAAATTTTCTTCCGTTGAAGGAAAAACTTCATAATAATTGGTACGATCATACCAAGTTGTTCCGTTGGCAGAACCACCTTTGTCAGAAAGCATTTTTTTTATGTCGCCCAAATTTTTTGTGCTTTTAAATAGCATATGTTCTAACAAATGCGCCATTCCTTTTTCGCCATAACCTTCATGTTTGGAGCCTACTTTGTAAACAATATTTACAATAAGGTTATTTTGCGTTGCATCTGGAATTAGTAAAACTTGCAAACCGTTGCTAAGCGTATATTCTTTGATGCCTTCTACCTGAGTTACAAAGTTGGCTTTGCTCGGTGTTTGGGCTATCACATCGGATGAAATATTCATTGTACTTGCTAATAGCATAATGTAAATAAGTTTTTTCATTTAAAGTTATTTTTGGATAGTTTTCTAAAAATACTTTAAATTATTGATAATTAAAATTTTATCTGTCTTGTAAAACAATGTGAATGATAAAAATGTTTTGTTTTTTGGTCAATTGTTTAAAAGACAAGAAGCACTTGCTAACAAACAAGTGCTTCAAAATATATTGTAAAAATAGTTTAGTTGAGGTAAACTGCCTAATAATTGTTTTTGTAATGATCTATTGCGTTTAGCAAACTTTCTTTATTGGTAAAGCCAGATTGTTTCCACAATAATTTGCCTTTGCGAAACAACATTAAAGTAGGTACTCCACGCATGCCATATTGTGTGCTGTATTGTGCAGTAATAGCTTGATTTTTATCAACATCAATTTTAATAATTGTAATGTTGTCTTGTAAAATTGTTTTTACTTCCTCTAAAATAGGTGCTTGCATTTGACAAGGTCCGCACCAAGTTGCAAAGAAATCAACTAAAACTAATTGATCTGATTGGATTAATTCCTGAAATCTTGACATTTTATTTTGAGCTAGAGCATGTTGAGGTACAACTATTATCTACCAAGGCAATACCTGTATTTTTAATTGCTCCGTATCCGCCAATTACGTCAATCATATTGTGATAGCCTCTTGCTTTCAGAATCGATGTTGCAATTAATGAACGATATCCTCCTGCGCAATGAATATAAAAACTACCTGTTGTAGGAAATTCTATAATATGATTATTTAAGAAATCTAATGGTGTGTGATTTAGATTTTTATATTCAATGTGAGAAGCACTAAATTCTCCTGGTTTTCTAACATCAAAAATAGAAACATCTTCAGTGTTCATTATGTTTTCTAATTCTGTCGCGGTTACTTGTTGCACAGTGTCATATTCTTTGCTGGCATTTTTCCAAGCGTCAAATCCACCTGCTAAATATCCTAAAGAATTGTCATAACCCACTCTAGATAAACGAATAATACACTCTTGCTCACGTCCTTCTGGGGCAATAATTAAAATAGGTTGTTTGATATCTGTAATTAATGCACCAACCCACGGAGCAAATTGCCCGTCTAAACCGATAAAGATTGAACCAGGAATATGTCCTTTTGCAAATTCAGCTCCAGATCTTACATCCAATAATAAGGCTCCAGATTCTTCAGCCAATGTTTCAAATGCTTCTGGACTTAACGGTTGATTTCTATTGATAATATTTTCTACATCATCATAACCTTCTTTGTTTAATTTTACGTTTAATGGAAAATAAGCTGGTGGAGGCAGTAAGCCATCAGTAACTTCTTTTACAAATTCTGCTTCTGTCATATCAGCACGCAACGCATAGTTGGTTTGTTTTTGATCACCTAAAGTACCAACAGTTTCTTTACTTAAGTTTTTTCCACAAGCAGAGCCAGCTCCGTGTGCAGGATATACAATAACATCATCAGCTAATGTCATAATTTTGTTTCTTAAGCTGTGAAAAAGTGTAGCTGCAAGTTGTTCTTGAGTTAGATTAGCTGCTTTTTGTGCCAAGTCTGGACGTCCAACATCACCTAAAAATAAAGTATCTCCACTAAAAATAGCATGATCTTTTCCGTTTTCGTCTTTCAATAGATAAGTAGTACTTTCCATTGTATGACCTGGAGTATGCAAAGCTGTAATGGTAATATCACCTAACTGAAAAACTTCTCCGTCAGTTGCAATATGTGTTTTGTATGTTGGATTTGCATTTGGACCATAAATAATTGTAGCGCCTGTTTTTTCTGCTAAAGTAACGTGTCCGCTTACAAAATCTGCGTGAAAGTGAGTTTCAAAAATATATTTAATCGTAGCATTATCTTGTTTTGCTTTATCGATGTATTGTTGTACTTCTCTTAAAGGATCTATAATTGCTACTTCTCCTTTGCTTTCTATATAATATGCACCTTGTGCAAGACAACCAGTATAAATTTGTTCAATTTTCATAATAACTGTTTTTTCGTGTTAGTAAAAATACTAAGATGTTTTAATATTAAAAAAATAACTCTTTAATAAGGATATAAAATGCCATAGTAAGCACAAAATATCCAAATCCTTTTTTCAAATGTTTATCTGAAATAAATTTAGTTAAATAAATTCCTATAAAAATCCCTATGATTGATATAGTGCTAAATGTGAATAATAATCTCCAGTCAATTTGTGGGTTCTGAATATCTCCTAAAAACCCAACTAAAGATTGAATAGCTACAATAAATAATGAAGTAGCCACTGCTTGTTTCATAGGCAGATTGGCAAATAATATTAATGCTGGAATAATTAAAAATCCACCGCCAGCACCAACAGTACCTGCTACAATTCCAACAAAAAATCCTTGTGCTATTAATCTTGTAACATTATCTTCTTTCTTTGTATTTATCGCAATGCTTGGTCGAATCATTTTGATGGATGAACTAAGCATTATAATAGCAAAAAACACCATTAAAATAATGTTTTTTGGAATTGAAAAATTGCCAAGATCTATGCTGTTTGGTACAAGTGGCAACAAAAAAGCACGAGTAAAAAAAACAGCTAGTAAAGAAGGTAAGCCAAATAACACGGTAATTTTGTAGTTAATAACTTTATTTACTATGTTTTTTATGCTTCCTACCATTGCCGTAGAACCTACAATAAATAGCGAGTAAGCCGTTGCTAAAAAAGGTTCTACTTTTAAAATATAAACAAGAATAGGAACCGTTAAAATAGAGCCGCCACTGCCAATTAATCCTAAGGAAATACCTACTAATAAAGCTAGAAAATAAGCAATAATTTCTGAGTTTATCATGTTATGATTTTTGTATTAGCTCAATGTATTTTCTATTAAGCCTAATAATGTTTTGGTTTTCCAATGTTTTTAAAATTCTTGAAACTACAACCCTTGATGTATTTAGCTCATCTGCAAGTTCTTGATGTGTAGTTTGAATCATTAAACTGTTGTAAATTTTAGATTTTTCTTCCAATAATTTCAAAAGACGCTCTTCCATGTTCATAAAAGCCAAACTGTCAATTGCCGATAGCATTTCGGTCATTCTATTGTTGTAACTATTTAGTACAAAATTTCGCCAACTTTTATAGCGTACCAACCATTCGTCCATTTTGTTTACCGGAATAAGAATTAGACTTCCGTCTGTTTCGGCAATTGAGCGAATTTCGCTTTTTGTTTCACCAATACAACAAGTAAGCGTCATGGCACATGTATCGCCTTCTTCTATGTAATAAAGAGTAATTTCGCCTTCTTTTTGGTCTTCTCTAATTATTTTGATTGCACCATTGATAAGAAGTGGAATTTTTTTGATGTATTCTCCAATTTCAATCAATTTGTCACCTTCTTTAAATTCTCTAAATGTTGAAATTTCAATCATTTCTTCTAAGAGTTTATCCTCAAATAAATGTTTGTATTTCTCTTTAATTATATGCGGCATATTTTAAAAAACTTTGTGGTTTAAAGATAGGGCAAAAAATTAATAGCGTTTTATTTCATTTAATGAGGAAGCCATTTTTTAACCAATCCGTAAGCCCAAGTACCTAATAGAGCACCAATTATTGCAATTATTACAGGATAAAAACCTGCACCAAGCAAAGCAAACATTGGCCCAGGACAAGCACCGCCTAAAGCCCAGCCCAGCCCAAAAATAGTTCCGCCCAATAAATAGCGAATAATGCTTTTTTCTTTTTCAGGAAATACAATTGGATTGCCAGAAAAGTCATTTACTTTTTTCTTTTTTATGTATTGCGTGGCAATTACAGCTATTGAAAGTGCAGTTCCGATAATTCCGTACATATGAAAACTTTCAAACTGAAACATTTCATAAATTCTAAACCAAGATGCTGCACCAGATTTAAACATGCCGATTCCGAATAGGATTCCGACAAATAAGTATGCTATTTTTTTCATTTTTTGAGATTAAAAGATTAATGGAAAAAGAATGTGAATCATGAACAGACCACCAATAAAAAAGCCAAGTACTGCAATTAATGAAGGAAGTTGAAAGTTGCTTAATCCAGAAATAGCATGCCCAGAAGTACATCCGCCAGCATATCTTGAGCCAAAACCTACCAAGAAACCGGCAATTAGTAAAACAATAATTGTTTTTATGTTTTCAAAAGACTGAATGTCAAATAATTCGGTTGGCACATAAGCTTTTCCGGCACTTGAAAAACCTAATTGATTTAGTTTTTCTACGGTTATTTCGTTAATTGGCACAGCAGCATTGTCATAACTCAAATAATGATATGCAATAAATCCGCCTATAATTGTTCCTGCTAGGAAAAGTAAATTCCATGTTTGCGCCTTCCAATTAAAGCAAAAGAAATCACAAGATTTACCAGCTCCCATTGCAGCACATAAAGTTCTTAAATTGGATGAAAAACCAAAAGTTTTTCCCATTAGCAAAAGCAATATTAAGGTAATCCCAATAAATATTCCTCCAATATACCAAGGCCAAGGTTGCAAAATTGTTTCCATATATTTTTATTTAAATTTCTTTTACAAATGTCTGTACTAAAAATGATAGGTACAGTAACTTTTGATACACAACGTGTTTTTTTTCTGAAAAGAAAAAACAATCATTAGAAAATTAATAAAGAATGATTTACTAGCTTTATGGTAAGTTTAAAACAAACCGATAATATAGAAGTAAGTAATTGATACTTGCTATTTTATAGATTTTCAATAAAGAAAAATAGAATGAAGATTAGTGCCGAAAGATTTTGTACGTTGCTTAATGCTAAAGAAATAGTTGCAATTCCGAATAAAGAAATTGAGTTTAACAGAATTTCTATCGATAGCAGGACAGTATTGAATGATGCTTCAACCTTGTTTTTTGCTTTAGTGGGAGCAAACCATAACGGACATGATTATATTAAGGAATTAATTCAAAAAGGAGTAAAATATTTTGTTGTTTCTAAGCCAGAATATATTGTTGGCTTAGAAGATACAGCAACATTTTTTATGGTAGACAATACTTTAATTGCATTGCAGCAATTGGCAAGTTGGCACAGAAATAATTTTACCATTCCTGTTATTGGAATAACTGGAAGTAGAGGTAAAACCGTTGTAAAAGAATGGTTGAATTTTTTATTAAAAGAAGAATATCAAATTATAAAAAGTCCAAAAAGCTATAATTCTCAGGTTGGAGTTCCTTTATCTGTTTTAGGAATTTCTGATAAACATTCATTAGGAATTTTTGAAGTAGGAATTTCCACCATAAATGAAATGCAAAAACTTCAGCCAATCGTCAATCCAACAATTGGTATTTTAACAGCTATAACAAATGAGCATCAAGAAGGTTTTGAAAATGAAGAACAAAAAATAGTTGAAAAATTAAAATTATTCGAAACCACTTCTGTTATCATTGGCGAAGATGATGTACGTATTCAAAAGCATTTATCGCCAAATAAAACGTATTATAATTGGAGCTTTTCAAATTCAGAAGCTATGGTTTTTGGAGAAGTAGTTAGCAACAGAATTAAAATTCTATATAATAAGGTAGAAAAGTTTGAAATAGAATTGCCTTTTACCGATTCGTTTTCGATTAGAAATTGTATGACTTGCATTACCACAATGTTGTATTTGTCTTATGATGTAATTACGATTCAAGAACGCATTAAAAAATTATATCCGATAGAGTTGCGTTTAGAAGTAAAAGCAGGAATTAATTATTCTACAATTATTGATGATGCATATAGTTCCGATTTTCAATCTTTGGTAATTGCTTTAGATTTTTTAGCAAAGCATAAAAGCAATACAAAAAAAACGGTTGTCCTGTCTGATGTTTTTAGCAGCGGAATTGCCAAAGAAGAGCTGTATGAAGAAGTAGCTTTGTTGCTCGAAAGTCATAAAATAGACAAAGTAATTTGTATTGGCGAAGAAATAGCAAAATATTTAACGCAACTTTCATCAGTGTGGTATTTTAATTCTACGGATGAGTTTTTACAAAAAGTAGTTTTAGACGATTTTAATGATGAAACTATTTTGATAAAAGGTGCCCGCGGATTCCGATTTGATAAAATTGTAAGTGTTTTGGAAGAAAAAACACACGAAACAGTTTTAGAGGTAAATCTTACGGCTATTCGTCATAATCTAAATTTTTATCGTTCAAAATTATCTGCCAATACAAAAATCATGGTTATGGTAAAGGCATTTGGTTATGGCCATGGCAGTGTGGAAATTGCAAAACTATTAGAGCATGAGCAAGTAAATTATTTCGGAGTTGCTTTTGCTGATGAAGGAATTACGTTAAGAAGATCTGGAATACAAACAAATATTATTGTTATGAATCCAGAAATTAGTGCTTTCTCGGCTATGATTGCTTATGATTTGGAACCAGAAATTTACTCTATTCGTGAATTGAAAGCTTTTTTAAAAGTAGCTAGAGAAAAAAATTGTTATCAGTATCCTATACATATTAAGTTAGAAACAGGGATGCATCGTCATGGGTTTCTTACAAATGAGCTGGATGAGTTGATTAACTTATTGCAACATACCAATACAATTGTTGTTCAATCTATTTTTTCGCATCTATCATCAAGTGATATAGATTTGTATAAAGATTTTACGCTAGCACAAATTAATTTGTTTACTAAAAACAGTAATTATATTAAGGGGCAATTAAAGTATAATCCAATTTGTCATATTCTAAATACATCGGGTATTTATAATTTTTCAACTTATCAAAAAGATATGGTTCGATTGGGAATTGGACTTTACGGTATTGGTAATGATAAAGAAGAAACAAAATTTTTGAAAAATGTAAGTACTTTAAAAACCAGAATCATGCAAATAAAAACCATCGAAGCTGACGAAAGTGTAGGTTACGGTAGAAGATATAGAGCCATAAGAAGTACTCAAATTGCAACGGTGCCAATTGGTTATGCAGACGGAATTCCTAGAATTTGGGGAGCAAAAAATGGCTATGTTATTATAAATGGTATGAAAGCACCAATTATAGGTTCGATTTGTATGGATATGTTGATGGTTGATGTTTCTGCCATTGACTGTGAGGAAGGAGATGAGGTAATTTTGTTTGGAGAAGAATTGTCTGCTCAAATTATTGCAGATGCTATTGAAACTATATCATATGAAATTTTTACAGGAATTTCTCAACGTGTAAAAAGAATTTTCTTTGAAGAGTAAAAATTAACTATTTTTGTTAAAGTTAAACATATAAAAAAACATCTATGAGTTTTGTAAAAGAATTTAGAGAATTTGCTGTTAAAGGAAATGTAATGGATTTGGCAGTAGGGGTTATCATTGGAGGTGCATTTGGCAAAATCGTTAATAGCGCTGTAAATGATGTAATTATGCCATTGGTGTCTGCAATTATTGGTACACCAGATTTTTCAAACATGTATTTGGTATTAAAAGGAGATGTGCCCAATGCTGCTACTTTAGCAGATGCAAAAGCAATAGAAGGTGCTGTAGTTTTTGCTTATGGTAGTTTTCTTACAGAAGTAATTAGTTTTGTGCTTTTAGCTTTAGTTGTTTTCTTAATGGTAAAAGGAATTAATAAACTAAGACAAGCTGAAGAATTAATTAAGAAAAAGCAAGAAGTAGTTGAAGACATAGTGGTGGAAGAGCCTGCGATTCCTACTCCAACTCAAGAAGAATTGTTGTCAGAAATTAGAGATTTATTAAAAAATCAACAAAAATAATTTTTAGTGAAATAAATAGTGTTAAAAGAGCCAATTTTTTAGGCTCTTTTTTTTTGTTTAACATTAGGTTTAATTTCAAAAATAAAGTTCTTATTGTGTAAAATATTACTTTAAATTAAGAAACTGTTAGCAAGTTTTGCTGTGTTTGTTGTATTTTGATAATGTTTAACTTTTATTGTTTAATATTTGTTTAATTAATTAACATATTGAGCGTGTAATGTGTTTTTCTTTTAACTTTTTAGTTGTTGCCATTCTGTGGCTTTTTGTTTTTAATCAGCTGATTTTAAGCTGTTTAAAAATTTTAACGCTGTTTGTAATGTAGAAAAATAACATAAAATTAGCATATCTCATTTTTTTGTTATTTGTTTGTTAAACAATTTAAAATTAATAGAACATGAGGAAAGTTGTACTTCATTTCTTCTTTGTTATAGCAGCCCTACTGATGGTAACTGAGGGGTTTGCGCAAAGTAGAAAGGTTACAGGACTAGTTATTGACGGGGACGGGTATCCTCTGCCATCAGCTAGTGTATTAATTAAAGGTACCCAAGAAGGTGTAATGACCGACTTTGATGGTAAGTATTCAATAAATGTAAAAGATGATAATGCTATTTTACAGTTTATGTTTATGGGATATGTTACAATGGAGAAAAAAGTTGGAAAAGCTACCGTTGTTGATGCTCGTTTAGTTGAGGATTCAAACGTGTTGGCAGGTATTGACATCGTTGCTACTGGTTATGAAACTGTAGATAAAAGAACATTTACAGGTGCAGTTAGTAGAATTGGTGAAAAAGAATTAAAAGTAGAAGGTATGCCTGACGTTAGTAGAATGATCGAAGGTAAAGCTGCTGGGGTAACTGTGCAAAACGTATCAGGTACTTTTGGTGCTGCTCCTAAAATCACTGTACGTGGTTCTTCTTCTATTTTTGGTGATACTAAACCATTATGGGTAATTGATGGTGTTGTACAAGAAGAAATTATTAATGTTTCTTTTGAAGATTTAGCTTCAGGTAACGCATCAACAATGTTGAGTTCGGCTGTTGCTGGATTAAATGCAAATGATGTTTTAAGTATTGAAATCTTAAAAGATGCTGCTGCTACTTCAATTTATGGTGCTCGTGCTATGAATGGGGTTGTAGTTATTACAACAAAATCTGGTAGAAGATCTACACCTATTACAATTAACTATAATCTGGAAAATACATTACGTGAAACTCCAACTTATGGTAATTTCGATATTTTAAATTCTCAGGCTACAATGGGTATTTTGAGAGAGATGGATGATAAAGGATTGTTAACAATGCCAACTATCTCTCAAGGAAGATATGGTGGTATTTATAATTTATGGTTCAAGGAAATCTATGAATATGATCCGTCAATGGATGGAGGAAGAGGAGATTATAGAGAGAAAAATACTTCTTTAGATAAATATAATTTCTTACGTCAATATGAGTATGCAAATACAGATTGGTTTAAAGAATTATTTAGACCTTCTATTATGCAAAATCATTCATTGAGTTTTAGTGGTGGTGGTGAAAACGCTACTTACTATGCGTCACTTGGATATATGAAAGATCCGGGATGGACAGTAGCAGATCAAGTACAACGTATTACTGCTAACTTAAAAACTACGTTCTATTTTAATGATTATGTAAATTTAGGCTTATCAACAGTTTTCTCAAGTAGAAAACAAGATGCTCCAGGAAGTTTTGATCGTCAAGACGACCCTGTTGGAGGATCTATTTCTCGTGATTTTGATATTAACCCATTTAATTATTCGCTTAATACTTCTAGAGCATTACGCCCATATGATAATGATGGTCATTACGAATTTTACAGACAAAACTGGGCTGGATTTAATATTTTAAATGAGTTAGATAATAACTATTTAAAATTAGATGTTAAGGATATTAAATTGCAAGCTGATTTAGAAGCTAAATTAGGAGGTGGTTTCAAATTTAACTCAACAGGATCGTTACGTTATGTAATTTCTGATCGTGATCACGATATCCGTGAAGGGTCAAACGTGGTTGGAGCATATAGAGCGGCTGAAACTTCAGTTGTAAAAGGTCAAAATATTTATTTATACCAAGATCCTGAAAATCCTGATGCTGAAAAAGAAGTGGTTTTAGCTGATGGAGGTATCTGGTACAGATATCAAAATAAGATGACGGCTATTAACTGGAGAAACTCATTTACATATGATGGTTCTTTCGGTAAAGAAGATCAACATCAATTAAATGTATTTGCTGGATCTGAAATCCGTTCAATTGACCGTGATTATAACGGAAATGACAATTATGGATTAATGTATGATAATGGTTTATTACCTAATCCTAATTACAAATTGATTCGTAAGTTATATGCTGAAGGTTCATATTTATATAATAGAGGATATACAAAAGAACGTACAGCAGGTTTCTTTGCAAGAGCTAACTATACATTCGACGGGAAATATACAGCTTCATTAACTGGTCGTTATGATGCATCTAATCAACAAGGTGAAAGTGGAGCGCAATGGCTTCCAACTTGGACAGTTTCTGGAAAATGGAATGTATCTCAAGAAGAGTGGATGATGAATCAAAATGTATTTTCTGATTTAAGTTTAAGAGCTTCTTACGGTTTAACTGCAACTGCAGGTCCAGCGTCAAACTCTTCTGCTATTTTCAGAAATGCTATCACTACTGCAAGATTTAATCCTGAGACTAGACAGGTAGGAATGGAAATTGTTAATCTTAAAAATGGTGACTTAACATGGGAGAAACAATATGAAACAAATATTGGAATCGACATGGGCTTAGTTCATAATAGAATTTTTGTAACAGCAGATGTTTATAAGAGAAATGCTTTTGATTTAGTTGATCAAGTTAGAACTTCTGGTATTGGAGGAGAAACATATAAATGGGGTAATAACGCTGACATGACAACAAAAGGAGTTGAGTTAAGTATTACTTCAAGAAACTTTACAAAAGGAGATTTTAAATGGACAACTAACTTAAACGCTTCTTATTACGATCAAAAAATTAAGAAATTATCTTACGAGCCTCGTGCTTTCGATTTAATTTCTAAAATTGGAGGTAATGTTGTTGGTAGATCTCGTAACAGTTTATATTCATATGAATTTACTGGATTAAATGGAGAGGGATTACCTACATTTATAATGGCAGATGGAGAAACTGATAACGTAGGAGGTGCAAACTTCCAAGATACACAAAATGTTGTAGGTTATTTAAAATACGAAGGGTCGGTTGAGCCAAATAAAACAATTGGTTTAAATAATACTTTTAGTTATAAAAATTGGTCTTTAGACGTAATGGCAGTTGCTTCATGGGGTAACGTAGTGCGTTTAGATCCAAACTTCAGTAGACAATACAACGATACACAGATTTTTACTAAAGCGATGAATAATCGTTGGGTAATTGCAGGTGATGAAAACATTACAAACGTACCTGTTATTGCTTCGGCTGATATGATTGATAAATATGGTACAAGCTTAGAAAGAGCATATAATACTTATAATTATTCTGATCAAAGAATTGCTAAAGGTGATTTCATACGTATTAAAAATATTACTTTAGGATATGAATTCCCAGAAGAATTTAAAAAACAAATACGTGTATCAAGCTTTGGTATTAAATTATCAGTTACAAATCCATTCTTATTATACTCTGATAAGAAGCTGAACGGACAAGATCCGGAATTCTTTAGAGTAGGTGGAGTTGCAATGCCAGTAACAAGACAATATACAGTAACATTGAACTTGTCGATTTAATTAGTTAAAGTTATGAGAAATTTAAAATATATTGCAGGAATTGTTGCAGGAATAGCTTTAACGAGCTGTTCCAACTTCCTGTCTGAGAATCCAGATCAAAGAACAAAAATTGATTCTCCTGAGAAAATTAAGCAATTATTAGTATATGCATATCCATCGGCTAATAATTTCTATGCTCTAGAGGGAATGACTGATAACTTTGGTGATTCTAGAAGAACTCAGAACAGTTCATTAGATAATACAGCGTATTATACATGGAATGTTGAAACTCAAGAAAGTTGGGATTCACCAGCAGAATATTGGCAAGCAGCTTATTCTGCTATTTCACAGGCAAATCAAGCATTAGAGTCTGTTGAAAAAGTACAGATGAGTAAAGAAATGTACGAAGGAATTAAAGGAGAAGCTCTTTTAGCTCGTGCTTATGCTCACTGGATGTTAGCAATGACTTTCTGTGAAGCTTATGATCCTGCAACAGCTGATAATACTTTAGGTATTCCTTATGTTGATCAAGTTGAGGAAGTGTTATTTAAAGAATATCACAGAGGCACTTTAGCAGAAGTATATGCAAATTTAGAAGCTGATATCGTTGAAGGTGTTAGATTAGCAAAACCAGCTAGTTTTTTCGGAACTCAAAATTATTCTTTTCATTTTACTAGAGAAGCGGGATATGCTTTAGCAACAAGATTTTTTGCTTTTAAAGGTGATTTTGATAAGGTAATGGAATATTCAGAATTTTTAGGTGATAGACCTGCTGATTTGAGAGATTATTCTGAATATACGCAATTAACTACTCAGCAACAACAACAAAGATTTGGTAGTCAAGAGGAAAAAGCGAATTTATTGATCGTTGGTTCAAGAACATTACTAAGTAGAGTTTACGGAGCTATTCGTTATGGCGTAACAATCGATATTGCTAGAGCAAGAGTAGCAGCAACGTTTAATCCATTTAATAAGGCTTATATATATGATCTTTATTGGAGAAGTGAAGATGTTTATTTTTATTTAAGATTTTACGAATATTTTGTTTATTCAAATCAAGGAGCGGGTATTGGTCAGCCTTATGTAAATATTTCTTTACTATCAACAGACGAAGCTTATTTGTATAGAATTGAAGCGGCAATCATGAGAGAAGAATATGATAGAGCTGCTAAAATGATGGGATATTTTGCTAAGTTTAGAACTACTGGTGTAAATAACAACGAGAATAACATTACTCAAAATACAATTATTAACAAAGTTAGTAATGCAAGTGAATATCAACCATTCTATAATGTAAATGAAACACAAAGAAAAATGTTGAAGTTCGTAGCTGAAATGCGTAGATCTGAATTTTTATTTATGGGTAACAGATGGTATGATATTAAGAGATATAATATTCCTATTACTCACAAAAACTTAATTGAAGGAACAGAGGATGTTTTATCAGCTAAAGATCAAAGAAAAGCTGTTCAGTTACCTCAATCAGCTCTTGGAGCTGGATTAACACCAAATCCTAGATAATTATGAAAAAGAATTTGAAAAATATTTTTGCAATTGGTGCATTAGGTTTATTACTTGTGAGTTGTAATAATGATGACAAATTGAATGATAAAAGTGTTTTGCCTACTGAAGATGCTAAATTGTTGAATGAAGTTGATACTTATTTGTTCGAAACATTTACAAAGCCATATAATATGATTGTTCACTATAGATGGGATAGAAATATTTATGGACCAACAAAAGATAATAATCGAAATTTATATCCACCAAGATTAGATGCTGTTAAACCAGCTTTTGAAATGGTTGATCATGTTTGGCTTAAGTCTTATAAAGATGTCGCAGGAGAATCTTTTGTTAAAAAAATAAGACCTATGACACTTTTAGCTGCGGGCGGTTATGCTTTGAATGACGACGGAACGCGTACTTTAGGATTAGCTTCTGGTGGAGTTCAAATTACTTTGTATGAAGTGAATTTTTTAGAGAATGATTTAGGATCTGCACAAGAATTTATTCATACAATTCAGCATGAGTATATCCATATTATAAATCAAGATAAAGAGTTTAATCAACCAGAGTTTAGTGCAAAAAACAGAGGCGATTATACTTCACAATGGATGGAATTACCAACTAAGTTAATGGAACGTGCAAATCCTAATTCTCCAACTTCCCCATTCAAGTGGAAACAAGAAAATGGAGAGGATTGGTCGATTAATGCTTATGGTAACGTCTTAGGTTTTGTTACTGGATATTCTAGATCAAATACTATTGAAGATTTTGCAGAAGTAGCATCTTATTTATTGTCTACAACTCCTGCAGATTACGAAAAAATGCTAGCTCAAATTCAGCGTTATGACGATATGACTCAAGCTAAACGTGATTCTTATGGACTTACTGAAGATATTTATAAGACAGGTGGTGTTGCTAAAATTCGTTATAAAGTAGCTTTAGTTAAAGATTATTTTAAGAAAGAATTTGCTGTTGATTTTGACGAACTTTGTAGAGTTGCTGTTAAAAATGCTCAAGATTCTCCAATGTTGAATCGTAATCTACCGCAAGGAAGAAGTATTGAGGCTTTTGGAACAAAGAAAATATCTTCTGTTGGAAATAAAAAAGTAGTTAGATTCTGTCAGCATTATGCTACTGAAGCTAAAAAAGTAAAAAGCTTATAATTATGAAGAGTGTTTATAGAAATATCGGAAGTTTTAGCAAAGTATTTGCTTTGGTAGCAGTAGCAGGATTTGGCTTAGCTTCGTGCGATAATAAAGAAGATACTAGATATTGGGACGAAGATCCTATCATACGTATAGACAAAGCTAAAGCTGAAATGAAACGTCATTTGGTTGAAGAAAGTCCGAATGGATGGATTGTAAGCTTTAGTCCTGATGGAGGTAAATATTTAGGAGAATTTAATCTGTGGTTTGATTTTAAAGATGACTGGAGTCTTGAGTTAAAAACAGATTTAGATCGTGGAGATTTAGGAGTTGAAAAAAGTGAATATAATTTCGTAATGTTACGAACATTTGCTTTGAGCTTTCCAAATTTTAATAAAGTTCACGCTTTTACAGAATTCGATCCTTGGAGTTTAAGAACGGATATCGAGTTTATGTATAATAACTATTTGGATAATGGAGATGTAGAGACCATTGGTTATATGTCAAATAAAAAAGTAGTTTTTAGAAAAGCTACTACTGAAGACAAGGCATTTGTTTTCCCTAAAATGTGGGCTACTTACGATCGTTTACAAGCTACAAGTGAAATGCAAATCACTTACAATGGTAAACCTTATAAAATGGATTATACTGCCATTACAGATGATGAAAGTGGAATTTTCTATAGAATGGGACTTCTTCGTTCTCATGCTCAGTTAGGAAATGTTACATCTACAGGTGCGGTAACATTTGCTGCTGATAGAGAAGGTGATGTTGTAAAACTTACACCTGCTTTAGAAATACCTGACGGATCAGTAATTGATGAGTTAATATGGACAGGTTCTGCTTTTATAGGAGTATCTGATACAGGAACAGCATCAGTTAGTCTTAAATAATTTTAAAAGAGTCGCATTGCGACTCTTTTTTTATGTACTAATTGTAACTTTGTAATCAGTAGTTTGAAACACTAAAAAGTAATAGTTCAAAAGTTATGGCATTAGTAGAATCTCTATCGATAGGTAAGGGTAAGTTGTATGTTTGGAAGGTGATTGAAACAATAGATGAGCTGAGGGAAGGGATAATCTTATCCTCTAATAGCTTACAGCGTTTAACCTTGATGAAATCAATGGAGCATAAAAAAGCATTTCTTGCAGTTAGAAATATTTTATTGGCTATTGGTATAAGTGATAAGGATTTAATTTACGACGAATTTGGTAAACCTTTTTTGAGCGATGGCACATATATTTCTATATCACATTCTTTTAATTACGCCGTTGTTTATTTAAGTAAATCTAATGTTGGTGTAGATATAGAAAAGCAACAAGAAAAAATTATTCGTTTAGCTTCAAAGTTTTGCAACGAAAATGAAAGTAATTCAAAACCTGATTCAATACAAAAACAAATCAGGTATTTTACACAAATTTGGTCGGCAAAAGAAGCTGTTTATAAAATGTGTAACTCCCGAAGCCTAAGTTTTGCTAAGCAAGTTTTTGTAAATAATTGTGAACAAACTATTCTAGTGGACGATGAACCAAATTTGTTCTATTTTGAAACCATTTTTATTGAAGATTTTTTAATTGTTTGTGCTTTTGTTAATTAGTGTTTTTTGATCTTGCATTTTTTGTAAATTGCCTAAAATTTAAGAATATGGAAAATAATCAATTTAATCATGTGGTTGCTTATGAATCTGATGCGGTAAAAGCCCAGTTTTATAAAAAAACATATAGCAATTTAGCGTTAGGTGTTTTAGTTTTTGTTGTATTAGAATCTATAATGTTAAACACTCCTTTTGTAGTACAAGGAATGATTAGCTTATTAGGAATGGGTAAATTCTCATGGCTAATAATTTTAGGACTATTTATGGCAGTTACTTGGTACGCACAAAAACTAGCTTATAATTCAGAAAGTACAACAAAACAATATGTTGGTTATATGCTGTATATTGTTGCAGAAGCATTCTTATTTGTTCCTATTTTATATGTAGCAATGAGCATGACTGGCGATACATCATTAATCACTCAAGCAGGTATTCTTACCTTAGCTTTATTCCTTGGATTAACAGGGGTTGTTTTCGGATCGAATGCTAATTTTTCTTTCATGCGTTCAATTCTTACAATTGGTTTTTTCTTGGCTTTAGGTGCCATTGTTGCAGGAATGCTTTTTGGATTTGAATTAGGATTATGGTTTTCTTTAGCGATGGTTGCTTTAGCATCAGGATCAATTCTATATTCAACATGGCAAATTAAAAATGAATATGCCGCAAATCAATATGTGCCAGCAGCTTTAAGCTTGTTTGCATCATTAATGTTATTGTTCTGGTATATTCTAAGAATTTTGATGAACAGAAGTAATTAATTAGATTAATAAGATATAAAAAGCCATACATTCTAATTTGTATGGCTTTTTTTATAATTATAAGTATGATAGATTTTTTTATTGGTTCTTATACAGAAACAAGTTGGGTAAATATTGTATTAGAAATTATTGTATTCATTTTTGGAATTTTAAGTGTTTGGTACGCCGGTAAAGAAAATATATTGGTTTATCCAACGGGTTTAATAGCTACTGTAATTACGGTTTATTTATTGTATTTAGCAGGATATTTAGGCGATATGATTCTTAACGGATATTATTCGCTAATGAGTATATATGGTTGGTACAAATGGTCAAATGTATCGGATAATAGCGCGCCATTACAAATTAGTAGAACTACAACAAAGGAAAAATATATAGGTGTAGGTATTTTTATTTTTACCTTAATTATTATTTACATTGTGTATAAATTGGTTGGAAACGAAATTCGTATTGAAAATTATGTTGATGTAATCACATCTGGAATTTTCTTTACAGGAATGTATTTTATGGCATTAAAAAAGATTGAAAACTGGACGCTTTGGATTATTGGCGATTTAGTTTCAATTCCTCTTTATGCGTATAGAGGATTAGGAATTTTAGCCTTGCAATTTGCTATCTTTACAATTATGGCAATTATGGCATATCGTTCGTGGTATAAAGCCATTGAAGAACAAAAACGAAACAATGAATAAAGAAGTTTTACGAAAAGAAATTACGTTTAAAGCTGTAAGAAGTGGTGGCGCAGGAGGCCAACATGTAAATAAAGTATCATCTAAAGTTGTTTTATTTTGGAACAGCACCGAAACGCAAGCATTATCTGCTGTAGAAAAAGAACTTATTGTTACTAAATTACAAACCAAGTTTTCAAAAGACGGAACATTAATTCTATCTGCTGATGATTCGCGTAGCCAAATTAAAAATAAAGAAATTGTAATCAATCGTTTCTTTACTTTACTGGAAACTGCTTTACAGATTGATAAAGCAAGAATTAAAACGAAAGTTCCAAAAGCTATAATTCGCAAAAATAAAGAAGCTAAACAAAAATTATCCCTAAAAAAAGCGCTCCGTCAGCGCCCTATATAGTTTTAATAAAAGGAATTTTATTTCTACAGAATACTAGCTATATTTGCAGTTCAAATCTCAAAGGGGTGCCTTATCAGGCTGAGATCATACCCATAGAACCTGGGCGGGTAATGCTGCCAAGGGAAAATCAACTTATGTTAAGTTGTGGTAAATAGTAATTATTAATAAAAGTAATTGCCCCTTTTATTTGTGAAATTTATTTTACGAATGAAAAAACGAAATGTTAACCCATTATTTGTATTGGGTATTTGTGTAAGTACAGCAATAACTGCTGTGGCACAAGAAAATGTAGCTCAAGATTCAATTCAAAGAACTGCATTAAATGAAATTGTTTTATCTGCCGTTCGGGTAGATGGTAAATCTCCTATCGCTTTTGAAAACCTTACCAAAAAGGAAATTGCAAAACGAAATTTAGGGCAAGATATTCCTGTATTAATGTCAAACATGACATCGGTTGTTACAACAACAGATGCTGGTAACGGAGTAGGATATACAAGTTTTAGAGTTCGTGGTTCAGATGCCACTCGTGTAAATGTTACTTTAAATGGAGTGCCGTATAACGATAGCGAATCGCAAGGATCTTTTTGGGTAAATATGCCCGATTTTGCTTCGTCTGTTCAAAATTTGCAATTGCAGCGCGGTGTTGGTACTTCAACCAACGGAGCAGCGGCTTTTGGCGCAAGTTTAAATTTAAAAACAGATGATTATTCCGAAAAAGCAAATGCAGAAATTGCAAACTCTTACGGAAGTTACAACACGCGTAAATCAACATTAAAATTTAGCACAGGTCTTATCAATGATAAATTCGAAATTGCTGGAAGATTATCCGATATTCACTCTGATGGATATATTGATAGAGCTTCTTCCGATTTAAGATCTTATTTCTTACAAGGTATTTATGTTGGAAATACATCGTTAGTAAAAGCGTTGATGTTTGGCGGAAATCAAAAAACCTATCAAGCATGGAATGGAGTAGATCAGTCTGAAATAGATAAATACGGCCGAAGATATAATCCGTCAGGAAAATATACAGATGATAATGGCGAAACTAAGTTTTATAACAACGAAACGGATAATTACAAACAAGATCATTATCAGTTGCATTGGAGCGAAAAATGGTCAAACCAATGGAGTTCAAATGTATCATTGCATTATACAAAAGGATTTGGATTTTACGAAAACTATAAGCGCAACCAAAAAGTAAAAGAATATGGTTTGGCGCCAGTTGTTGTTGACGGAACAGAAATTAGCCGTACAGATCTAATTCGTCGTAAATTTTTAGATAATCATTTCTATGGCGCTGTGTTTAACGTAAATTATACAGCCAATCAATTAAATGTAATTTTTGGTGGTGCAGCAAATAAATATGAAGGAGATCATTATGGCGATATTTTATGGACAAGACAACCCATAAAACACAATTATAAACAAGAATATTATAGAGATCATTCGGTAAAAACCGATGCAAATTTCTTTGCAAAGGCTACATGGCAATTAACAGATAAATTGAGTTTATTTGGTGATGTACAATATAGAAGAGTAACATATGAAGCAAACGGAATTGAAACAGGATTAGTAAATGAAAAATATAACTTTTTAAATCCGAAAGCAGGTATTACTTACCAAATAAACGATGAAAATCAAATGTATTTTTCTTATGCAAAAGCACATAAAGAACCAAACAGAACCGATTATAAAGAGCGTGAATTGGGTAAAATGCCAAAGCCAGAAAAATTAGATGATTTTGAATTGGGCTGGAGATTTAAAAATGATGCAACTACAATTAATGTAAATGCATTTTATATGAAATACAAAGATCAATTGGTACTTACAGGGCAGTTAAATGACGTTGGAGCTTCTGTTAGAGAAAATATTGAAGATAGTTATCGATTGGGAATTGAAGTTGATGCAAATGTAAAAGTGTTAGAAAAATTCTATTGGAGCCCAAGTATAACTGTTAGCTCAAATAAAAATAAGAATTTATCATACTTTTGGAATGGAGAAATGCAATATTTTGGAACAAAAGCAATTGCTTTTTCACCAGATTTTATTGCATCAAATGCGTTAACCTATTTACCTATTAAAGGCATGAGTGTTTCATTGCTTACAAAATTTGTGGGAGAACAATATATGTCAAACATCGAAGCAAGAAATTCTAAATTAGATTCTTATTTTGTAAATGATTTGAGTGTAAATTATGAATTTCCAGTAAAAAAATGGTTTAGAAGTATTGGCGTTTCTTTGTTAGCAAACAACATTTTTGATGTAAAATATATTTCAAACGGATATTATTGGTCAGATTTTGATGGACAATCAATGATTGATGGAGCAGGATATTATCCGCAAGCGGAATTCAATATTTTGGCAGGAATAACGTTGAAATTTTAATAAAAAGGGAGGTTTTTTTAAACCTCCCTTTTTTAGTATTGTACATAAATAGTATTTCCTTTTCTTGTTACCGGATAAGGTTTCATTTGATATAAAGCACCTTCTGTCATAGAAGTTCCTGTAATTAAACTATATTTCAACGGCTCTTTATGTAAGCTACAATGACAAGAAATATAGATACTGCCACTTGCGCCATCTCTAATCATTTCAGAACAATTAAGTATTTGATGATTAGGACAGGCAATATCAAACGCAACATAATAACTCCCCGCATTAAAAATTACTACACCGCCACCAGGCAGTGCTCCTCCTCGGTTTTTTACAATAACTGATTCATTTGAGAATTCTAATTTGCTGTATTCTGGTAAGTTTAAATCAATGCTAATATAAACCGGATTATTTGGCAAATACGGATTGCTATATTTAATTCCATCTTTTGAACAGCCAAAAAGAAGTATGATGAATAAGAATGAAAATAGAATTTTTTTCATGGCATATTTTGTTTGTAATAACAAATTTATTAATTAACTTTGACAAGTATCGTTATACAAAGAGATAATTATTTTTTAATATATAGTAAGTTATAGACTAAAGAATCCCTTTTAATGGGATTTTTTCTATTTTATATAAACCAGTTAATTATGAGTAAAATTTCGTATTATACTGCTGAGGGGCTTAAAAAGCTTAAGGATGAATTAGAGCAGTTAAAAAGTGTAGAGCGTCCAAAAGCATCACAAGCAATTGCTGATGCAAGGGATAAAGGAGATTTGTCGGAGAATGCGGAGTATGATGCAGCTAAAGAGGCACAGGGATTACTGGAACTTAAAATTGCAAAGATGGAAGAAGTACTATCCAACGCAAGAATTATTGATGAGTCACAATTAGACGATTCAAAAGCGTTAGTATTATCTACCGTAAAAATTAAAAATCAAACTAACGGAATGATCTTAACATATACCTTAGTTGCAGAAAGTGAAGCTGATTTAAAAGCAGGAAAAATTTCTGTTACATCGCCTATTGGTAAAGGTTTGTTAGGCAAAAAAGTTGGAGAAATTGCAGAAATAAAAGTTCCTAATGGGCAAATGAATTTCGAAGTATTAGAAATTTCTAGATAATCACCTAAATCACCAAGATTATGAGTTCAATTTTTACAAAAATTATCACCGGAGAACTTCCTGCTTATAAAATTGCAGAGAATGATAAATTCTTAGCTTTTTTAGATATTAATCCAAATGCAAAAGGACATACACTTTGTATTCCAAAGCAAGAGATTAATAAAATTTTTGATATGGAAGAAGAGCATTATCTTGAGTTAATGCAGTTTTCTCGCAATGTTGCAAAAGCATTAGAGCAAGCTGTTCCGTGTAAAAGAATTGGTATGTCAGTTGTTGGATTAGAAGTTCCTCACGTACATGTACACTTAATTCCTTTACAAACAATGGATGATATTCGTTTTACAAAAAAAGAAACTTTAACGCCAGCCGATTTTGAAGCTGTTGTTGCTGAAGTACAAAAGTATTTATAAATACAAAAAGAAAAGGTTGCTTAATTTAGAGCAACCTTTTCTTTTTTGTAGGTAATAATAAAAGTAGTTCCTTTTCCTATTTCAGAATGTAAAACTTTTATTTTTCCATTCTGATATTGTTCTACAATCCTTTTTGAGAGTGATAATCCTAATCCCCAACCGCGTTGTTTTGAAGTATAACCTGGTTCAAAAATTTTCTCAAATTTTTTTCTAGGTATTCCCGCTCCTGAATCCGAAACAAAAATGTTTACAAATTGATCTGTTTCTTTAATTAATAGGTCTATTCTCCCTTTTCCTTTCATGGCATCAATTCCATTTTTAATTAAATTTTCGATGGTCCAACTGTGTAATTCAGGATTTAAAAAAACATATATTTTATGGTTTGGAGCTAAGAAATTGAACGTTATTTGTTTGGAAGATTTTTGTTCAAAATAATCGTAAATTTTTCGAGTTTCGGCAATAATATCGTATTGAGCAAGTTGCGGTTGCGAGCCAATTTTACAAAAACGATCAGCAATGGTTTGTAATCGTTTAATGTCTTTTTCAATGCCGTCAATTGTTTGCGGATCACTATTGTCTAATTTCATAATTTCTACCCAACCCAAAAGAGAAGAAAGTGGAGTGCCAATTTGATGTGCGGTTTCTTTTGCCATTCCTGTCCATAGTTTGTTTTGTGTGGCAATTCGATGACTTCGATAAAAAATGATGATTAAAATGGTGAAAAAAATAAATATCAATACCAATGCCATTGGATAATATTTTAGCTTTAACAATAATGACGAATTGCCGTAATATAAATATTGTTTTTGTTTGCCAATGGTTACCTCAATGGGTGTGTTTTGTGTTTTTAATTTTTCTAGAAAATGAATTGATTCTGACTGATTTTGAACAATTTTATGAGGTACATTAATCATTGTTAAAATACTGTCTTTTTCGTTGGTTTGAATAATTGGAATAGTTGTGTTGTTGGTCAGAATAAGCAATGGCAATTCTAAATCAGTATCAGCTAATTTAGCATTGTTAATTGTATTTGATGCCGCCGCCCAAATTTCAACCTTAATTCGCTCTTCTTCTTTATAGGTCTGAAAAAACGAATAAGTATTCCATAAAATAGCAATTAGAGCCACAAAAGCTGTAGCAATTAAAGCCCATCGTATATATTCTCTATTTATTTTCAATTTATTTTACTTGTGTATTAAAGGTAAAAAAATAAGCAATATTCTACTAATATTCTTTTTTGGGTAGTTAATCTATTTTATGTAAACGATAAATTGCTTTATAGATTGTATGATGAATTTATAAATAAATTGTTTTGCAGTATCTGTATTTTTTGTTCTTCATACAGCTTTTAGTATCTTTACTTTCTATAAAAGGTATTCCAATAAAATGAAAACAATCAATCCAAAAGATATTTCTACAGTAGAATTACAAGGTTATTTACAAGGTTCTGTAGGTCCAAGACCAATTGCATTAGCAAGTACGGTTGATGCAGACGGAAATCCAAATTTATCGCCATTTAGTTTTTTCAATCTATTTAGCGCAAACCCGCCAATATTGGTGTTTTCACCTTCTAGACGCGTAAGAGATAATACATGTAAACATACACTTTTTAATGTACAAGCTACACAACAAGTGGTGATTAATGTTGTAAATTACGATATGGTACAACAAACATCATTGTCAAGTACAGAATATAAAGATGGAATAAATGAATTTGTAAAAGCAGGTTTTACAATGATTCCTTCTGAAGAAGTAACTCCATTTAGAGTAAAAGAAAGTCCAGTACAATTTGAATGTTTGGTACAAGAAGTAATTAGTTTAGGTGAAGAAGGCGGAGCAGGAAATTTGGTTATTTGTGAAGTAATAAAAATGCATATAGACGAAAGTGTACTGAATGCAAATGGAGGCATTGATCAGCATAAAATAGATTTGGTATCTCGTATGGGAGGTAATTGGTATAGCCGTGCAAATATGGGAATGTTTGAAGTAGAAAAACCATTAACAACATTGGGTTTAGGAGTAGATATTATTCCTAAAGAAGCTATTGAAAGCGGTGTTTTTTCTGGAAATGATCTAGGAATTTTAGGAAATGTAGAACAATTGCCAACAATGGAAGAAGTAGAAGCTTTTATTTTGGCCGATGATGAGATGAAAGAGATTATTGCTGAAAATAACAACGAAAAGAAATTCTTAAAAGCCAAAAAGTATTTAGAAGAAAATAATGTACCTTTGGCTTGGAAAGCGATATTAGCAAATTTAAACAATCTGTAATAAGAATAACATGGAAGTAATAGGAAGAATTAAGGTGATTGGGCAGCCACAAAATATCAGTTCAAGCTTTAGAAAAAGAGAACTTGTGGTTACTACAGAAGAGCAATACCCTCAAGATTTGTTAATCGAATTTACACAAGATAGAGTAAATTTATTAGATACATATCAAGTAGGTGAGCCTGTAAAAGTTTCTATCAACTTAAGAGGTAGAGAGTGGGTTTCTCCACAAGGAGAAGTAAGATATTTTAATACGATTCAAGGTTGGAGAATTGAAAAAAATATTCCAACTCAAACGGATCCTATGCAAAATCAATACGCTCAACAACCGGGTATGGGACAACCAATGCAAAATCAGTATGGTCAATCAGCTCCTCAACAAGGCGGATTTAATCAAACTAATCAATATGCTCAACAGCAGCAAAATACACAGTTTCCTCCAGCTCCTTCTTTTAACGAAGAAGATCACGATGATTTACCATTTTAGAACAAATATGCCCTGATAGTACCAGCTATTGGGGTTTTTTTATAGAATTATGCTAGCCGTTTTAGATCCTCAGAAACTTTATTTTCCTCCTGTCAATTCAGCCCATTCTTCTGGAATATTAGCCATAGGAGGAGCAATAACTACAGATTGGGTAAAATTAGCTTATAAAAGTGGTGTTTTTCCTTGGTTTGATGAAGATAGTCCAATTACTTGGTGGGCTCCAGATCCACGTATGGTTGTGTTTCCTCAAAGGTTTAAACCATCAAAAAGTATGAGGAATATTTTAAACAGAAATGAGTTTACCATTACTTACAATACTTCATTTGATAATGTAATTGAAAATTGCCAAAAGTCTAAACGAAAAGATCAAAATGGTACTTGGATTACAGACGAAATGCTTGCTGTTTATTCTGATTTGCATCGAATGGGAATTGCAAAATCAGTTGAAGTTTGGCAAAATAATCAATTAGTTGGCGGTTTATATGGCATGGATTTAGGTAATATTTTTTGTGGAGAGAGTATGTTTTCTCATGTTTCTAATGCAAGTAAAGTAGCTTTTTGTTGGCTGGTAGAAAAATTAAAAAACGAAAATTATTATTTGCTCGATTGTCAGGTTTATAATCCACATTTAGAATTATTGGGTGCTGTAGAAATTTCTCGTGATTTATATATGGAAATCTTACATAGCAAAAAGAAATAAAGCAATTCAAGAATTAAAATTTTAATTCTTGAATTGTCCAATGTAATGTATCAATTAATAACAATTGATTGTGCAACGGCTTTAGATTTAGAATTACTTTTATAGTTTCTTGCGCCATTATTGTTCCAATTATTCCTGGAAAAGTGCCAAGAACCCCCAATAAGCCACAATTCGGAACATCTTTACTTTCTGGAGCTTCAGGAAAAATATCACGTAAGTTTTTAGAGCCTTTGTGGTTAAAAACAGCTAATTGCCCTTGAAACCCGAAAATAGTTCCGTAAATAAGTACTTTGTTGTGTGCTACACAATAATCGTTGATTAAGTATCTTGTTTTAAAATTATCACTTCCGTCAACAATAAAATCATATGAAGAAAATATTTGATGAATAGTATTGCTCGTTACTTTTTCATTAAAAGCTTCTACTGAAATATGCGAATTTATTGCAATAAGTTTTTCTCGTGCTATAATAGCTTTGTGTTTACCAATATCTCTTTCTGTAAATAATATTTGTCGATGTAAATTGTGAATTTCTACGCAATCAAAATCAACAATGCCAAGATAGCCAATGCCCGAAGTAGCTAAATAAGTGAGTATTGGCGATCCTAAACCGCCAGCGCCAATTACTAAAACTTTTGCGTTTTTTAATTTTAATTGCCCATCGGTGCCAATTTCTGGTAAATTCATTGGTCGGCTATATCTCAAAAAGTCATTTACGCTAAGCATGTGTTAGATTGTTTTAAAATGAGAATAGGTTTGATCCCAATCTTTCCAAACAGGCTCATAACCTTTAGATTGGATTAATTGATAAATAGTTGCTGTATCCCGATTATCGCAAATTTCAAATTGAGCCAACGAATTTTGATCAACGCTATAACCGCCAGGATTTGTTTTTGAGCCTGCACTCATCGATGTAATTCCCAAACCAATACTATTGTTTCTAAATAATTCACTTTCTCTTGTTGATAAAGACAGTTCTAAATCTTCATTCCAAATTCGATAAGCACAAATAAGTTGTAACAAATCGGCATCTAGCATAATAAAATTGGGCTCAACATTTCCTTCTGCCGGGCGCAAACGTGGAAATGATACAGCGTATTTTGTTTTCCAGTATTTTTTTTGCAAATAAGCAATGTGCAATGCTGTAAAAAAGCTATCTACTCGCCAATCTTCTAATCCTAATAAAACACCTAATCCAATTTTGTGAATTCCTGCTTGTCCAATTCTATCAGGTGTTTCTAATCGATATAAAAAATTTGATTTTTTTCCTTTCGGATGATATGATTTATACACTTCTTGATGATATGTTTCTTGATATACCAATACAGCATAAACACCAAGTTGAGCCAATATTTCGTATTCTGATTCTTCTAATGGCTGAACTTCTATAGAAATAGTTGAAAAATGCTGTTTGATTTGTTTAATAGATTGTTCAAAATACTTCAGATTTACAGTGTGATTGGCTTCGCCTGTAACTAATAGAATATGATCATAACCTTGTAATTTTAAGAGCTCAATTTCTTGTTTAATTTCTGACGAATTCAGTGTTTTGCGACGAATTTTGTTATCTAAACTAAAACCACAATACGTACAAATATTGTTGCATTCGTTACTTAAATACACAGGAGCATATAATTGAATAGTTTTGCCAAATCGCTTGTGCGTGAGTTTTTGACTCATTTGTGCCATTTGTTCTAAAAAAGGTTGAGCGGCAGGCGAAATTAGATGCATAAAATCTTGTAAATCTTTTTTGGACTTAGCCAAACTTATCAATACATCTTCAGCAGTTGTTTCGTCAATTTGTTGCTTGATGCTGTTCCAATCATATGTTTTATAAACGTTGTAAAATGTCATAATTTTAATAAAGAAATGAAGTTAGTGGGCTAGAAGCATTGGCATAATTTTGAATTGTTCCAAGCTTGGCTTCATATGCTATTCTTCCGGCTTCTACTGCCTGCTGAAAAGCTTTTGCCATTTGCACAGGATCACCAGCAACCGCAATAGCCGTATTTACCAATACAGCATCGGCACCAAGTTCCATTGCTTTTGCCGCATCAGAAGGAGCTCCAATACCAGCATCTACAATAACAGGTACATTGCTATTTTCGATGATTATTTCTAAAAAATCAAGTGTTTTTAATCCTTTGTTAGTTCCGATAGGTGATCCAAGTGGCATTACAGCGGTTGTACCAACTTCTTCTAATCGTTTGCAAAGCACTGGATCGGCGTGTATATAAGGCAATACAAAAAAACCTTGCTTTGCTAATTCTTCTGTAGCAATCAGTGTTTCTATCGGATCTGGTAATAAATATTTTGGATCAGGATGGATTTCTAATTTAATCCAATTGGTTTCTAAAGCTTCTCTAGCTAATTGCGCTGCTAAAATGGCTTCTTTTGCATTTCTTGCTCCTGATGTATTGGGTAATAGATTAAGACCAGGATGATTTAAATGAGCCAAAAGCTGGTCGTTTTCGCTGTGAATATCAATGCGTTTTAAGGCAATAGTGATCAATTCTGTTTTACTAGCTAAGGTAGCTGCTTCCATTATTTGAGAAGAGCCATATTTTCCTGAACCTAAAAATAAACGAGATTGGAATATTTTATCACCTAATTGTAATGGTTTCATAAAAAGTATTGTTTAATGTGTTGTACTATTTGTTGAGGTTGTTTTGCGTTGTATAATAAACTAGAAACGGCAATTCCATCTACTTGTATTTGCTTTAAATATGGTAAATCAGTAAGAGTTATTCCTCCAATGGCAACAATTGGAATTGTATTGTTCTCTGATTTTACTGATTCGATAATTGTTTTGTACCCTTCAATTCCCAAAACTGGGCTTAGTTTTTCTTTGGTGTGAGTAAATCTCAACGGCCCTAAGCCTATATAATTGCAGTTTTCTGCAATGCGTTGTTTTACATCAATTAAAGTATTGGCTGTGCCGCCAATTATTTTATTGGGTAATAATTTTCTGGCTTTGTCAATAGACATATCTTGTAATCCTAGATGTACTCCATCCGCATCAATGGCTATGGCTATTTCAGGATGATCATTAACAATTAATGTAGCTTTATAGGTTTCGCAAAGTTGTTTTACTTTTTCTGCTGTATGGTATAAAATTGTATTATCTACATTTTTAAATCGATATTGAATCCATTCTATACCTGTGTCTAACACAGATTCTATTTGATATAATTGCTCTTTTGCGGTATTGTCTTGACTAATATATTGGATGCTTTTAAACATGATAGGAAAGAAGATTTTTGTTTGATAAAAGAATTTTTTCGATGTATTGTTTTGATTTTTTTATGGCTTCAATCAATGAATCTCCGTGGGCAACATAACTTGCAATGGCCGATGATAATACGCAGCCAGTTCCGTGCTTGGTTGAAAAAGCTATTTGTTGCGGTAAAAAAATAGTTT
The DNA here is from genome assembly GCA_030151255.1 of Flavobacterium sp. Taxonomy (GTDB): domain Bacteria; phylum Bacteroidota; class Bacteroidia; order Flavobacteriales; family Flavobacteriaceae; genus Flavobacterium. The sequence goes on along the minus strand of JASLED010000092.1, from coordinate 5,815 downwards.
CTTTTTGTTGATGAAATAAATAATCTGTGCCAATGTTGGTTGGATGATGCCCTCCTTTGAGTAATACAGCACAATATTGCCCTAAGTATTTTGCTTTGTCTACTGGAGATTCGTTTGAGTTGATAAGTTTATCTATTTCTGTAAAGTTTGGAGTAATCAGATCAATTTGCTTTACTATTTTTAGCACTTCTTCTTTTTTAATTGAAGTTGTAAAATCAAATGCTGTGGTAGAACTCAATACAGGATCCCATACAATAAATACTTCGGGAACATAACTTTTTATAATATCAATATATTTTATACTATCTCCAATAGATTGTACAACACCAATTTTGATGGCTTTTGGTTTGTATTGCTTCAAAAGTGTGTAAAGTTGTTCTTGCACATAATTTTGATCTTCCCAATGTATTTTTGTAAAAATATTTTCTGTTTGAATGGTATTTGCAGTTAAAATTCCCATTCCATAAACGTTATTGTTTTCAAACGTTTTAATATCAGCAAATAAACCTGCTCCTGCGCACGGATCAAAGCCAGCTATTGAAAAAGCAATTGGTCTTTCTTGTAACATAAATCAAATATTTTTAAAGGGTTTTCACGTAGCCATAATCCTCCCAATAAAGCAAAATCATCAAAATTCATTTGATGTATTTGTTCAATTTTATCTTCAGTTATTCCTCCCAAAGCCACTTTTTTTACCAAAGGATTTTTCCAATTAGCAATTTCTGTTTTCCAATCGATGGTTGAATGATAATTATTTTTAGAAATACTATTAAAAACAGGGCTTAAAAAAGCACGTTTATGATGTGTTGATAACTGATCAAATTCGGTACGGTTATGAACACTTGTTGATAAATAGGGCAATTCAGACAAGTAGTTATTAACAAGCAAACAATTATATGTTGATAAGTGCCAATATTTAGCCTTTATACTGTTGATAAGATCTACATATTGTTTAAAAACTTTTTTATTATTGTTGATAACTGTTGTTGGAATGTGAATAACTAACCTATCTAGGTGTTGATAACTAATTTTATCTATCCAAAAAAGAAGCTCATTAAACGTCAAATTTGGCTTTCTAACATGCAAGAGAGGTAAGCCTCGTTGCAACATTTCGTTGATAAGGCTTATCTCTTCTTGCAAATTATTTTCTGGAGTAATAACAACCATTTACAGATAAATTTCTTTTCCTGTTTGAATAAAGGCTTCCGACATTTCTTTCATTCCTTCTTCTGCAGAATCGCGTATTTCTTGTGAAATTTTCATGGAGCAAAATTTAGGTCCGCACATTGAACAGAAGTGAGCTACTTTTGCGGCATCTGCTGGCAATGTTTCATCGTGAAATTCTCTTGCTGTATCCGGATCTAATGATAGATTAAATTGATCTTCCCATCTAAATTCAAATCTAGCCTTGCTTAGCGCATTATCTCTGTATTGTGCTCCAGGATGTCCTTTTGCTAAATCGGCAGCATGTGCAGCTAATTTATACGTAATTACTCCGTCTTTTACGTCTTTTTTATTTGGTAAACCAAGATGTTCTTTAGGTGTAACATAACACAACATTGCTGTTCCGTACCAGCCAATCATAGCTGCGCCAATAGCAGAAGTAATATGATCATAACCAGGAGCGATATCTGTAGTGAGCGGACCAAGTGTGTAAAATGGAGCTTCTCCACAATCTTTCAATTGTTTTTCCATATTCTCCTTAATCAAATGCATGGGCACGTGTCCTGGGCCTTCAATCATAACTTGCACATCGTGTTTCCAAGCAATTTTAGTTAGTTCGCCCAAAGTTTCTAATTCGGCAAATTGTGCTGCATCATTGGCATCAGCTATGGATCCAGGACGAAGGCCATCTCCTAAAGAAAATGCAACATCATATTGCTTCATAATTTTACATATTTCTTCAAAATGAGTATATAAAAAGTTTTCTTGATGATGAAATAAACACCATTTTGCCATAATTGAACCACCGCGCGATACAATACCTGTTACTCTATTGGCTGTAAGATGAATGTAACGTAATAATACTCCTGCGTGAATTGTAAAATATGAAACACCTTGCTCAGCTTGCTCAATTAAAGTATCTCTAAAAATTTCCCAAGTAAGATTTTCAGCTACACCTTTTACTTTTTCTAAAGCTTGATAAATAGGAACAGTTCCTATTGGTACAGGAGAATTTCTAATAATCCACTCACGGGTTTCGTGAATATTTTTTCCGGTTGACAAATCCATAATTGTATCGGCTCCCCAGCGGCAAGCCCAAACGGCTTTTTCTACTTCTTCTTCTATAGTTGAGGTAACGGCGCTGTTGCCAATATTAGCATTGATTTTCACCAAAAAGTTTCGACCAATAATCATAGGTTCGCTTTCAGGATGATTTATATTGTTGGGAATAATAGCTCGGCCAGCAGCAATTTCATCGCGAACAAATTCGGGAGTAATGAAGTTTTTTGGCGTATTTGCTCCAAAACTGTTGCCCAAATGTTGTTGTTTCATTGCATTTGATACGCTGTTTAATTGCTCTAATCTTTGATTTTCTCTAATGGCTACATATTCCATTTCTGGAGTAATGATTCCATTTTTTGCGTAATAAAGCTGAGTTACATTTTGCCCTTCTTTAGCAACTTTTGGTTTATGAATAAATTCGAAACGAAGATGATCTAATGAAGCGTCTTCTGCTCTTTTTTGACCGTAAACAGAGGTTAGATTTTCTAATATTTCTACGTCATTTCGATCTAAAATCCATTGTTCTCTAATTCGAGGCAAACCTTGTTTTATGTTTATTTCAACTTGTTCGTCGGTATAAGCTCCAGACGTATCATAAACCGTTACGGGCCAGTTTTTTTCTATTTTTCCATTGCTTAGCTTAGTGTCGTGCAAACTTATTTCTCGCATCGCTACTTTAATTGGAAATAATTTTCCATCGATGTAGATTTTTTTAGAATTTGGAAAAGGAGATTGAGAAATTTTTTCGTTTGATTCCATGTTATTATCTTTTAGTTTATACAATAAATTTGAATGGAATCAACCACCTTGCGTGGCAGTAATAATTAGAATTTTATCGGTTTCTTGTAACCGATAATTCTCCCAATCTGCTTTAGGTACAACAGTAGAGTTTACTGCAACAGCAATACCTTTTTGTTTGTTTGGACAATGTAAATTGAGCATGATTTGAATGCTAATTTCGTTTTGTTCAAATTGTACTTTTTGATTGTTAATTTGTAATTCCATTCCTTGTTTTTTTAGATATAACTTTAGGAATGGCTACACGCGGGTGCAGTATGCACCAAAATGAAGTCATTTCACTTTTCCCTACGCTAGTATGAACTAGATCAGGTTCAAAGGGTAAAATCTCAGCCTACTAAATGTAGACACCCCTAAAGTTGAAAGCAAATATAGGAATTATTTTAGATGAAGCAAGATTTTAAAAAAATAGTATTTTTTCGGTTATAAATAGTAGATTACGTTATGGTGCGTATAGAAGTTATGTTATTACAAAAGGTTGGCCCGTGGGATGAAAGTATAACTGTGCAAAAAATATTTGAAAACTTGGGTTATTCGGCTGAAGATATTGAAAAATGGGATTTAAAAAACTATGAACGAGATCACGGTCAGGGGCAATGTAAATAATAAAAAGTCAGGATACATCCTGACTTTTTATTTATATTAATTAGCAATAATTGCATCTTCCTTTTCGGCAATTTTATCAACAATAAGTGCAATAGCTCCATCACCCATTACGTTACAAGCTGTTCCAAAACTATCCATTGCTACATACAATGCAATCATTAAGGTTTGCTGCTCTTGATTAAATCCCAAAATGGAATTCAAAACTCCCAAAGCCGCCATAATTGCTCCGCCAGGTACACCAGGAGCTGCTACCATAGTAACACCAAGCATTACAATAAAACCAATCATTTGTAAAGGATCAATTGCTTCGCCTTGTATAAGCATCAATGCAACTGCACAAGCAACAATTTTTAATGTACTGCCTGCCAGGTGAATTGTTGCACATAAAGGAATGGTAAAGCCTGCAATTTTTGTGCTAACACCGTTTTTTAAAGTGGCTGCTAAAGTTACAGGTATTGTAGCGGCAGATGATTGTGTTCCTAATGCAGTAAAATAAGCAGGTAGCATATTTTTCATCAAACGCAAAGGGTTCTTTTTAGCAATCGTTCCAGCAATTACATATTGTATAAGTAAAAGTAAAATATGAAGAATAAAAATAACTCCAATAATTTTTACAAAAGTTTGCAATACAATTATAACTTGTCCGCTATAAGTCATATTTAAAAACACACCAAATATAAAAAGCGGTAAGAAAGGAATTAATGCGCTTTGTATTGTCGACATCATTACATCCTGAAAATCGTTAAAAACACCTTTTAAATAGCTCAAATTAGCTTTCGAAATGCAAATACCAATAATAAATGCAAGTACCAAGGCACTCATTACGTCTAATAGCGGTGGAATGTCTATAACAAAATAGGGTAGAATGCTATTAGCGCTTGTTTCAGATAAATTAATGGTTTGCCCTTCTAATAAGGTTGGAAAAACATTAATAGATACTAAATAGGTGCCAAACCCAGAAAATAAAGTAGATCCGTAAGCAATAGCAGTTGTAATTAATAATAATTTACCAGCTTCTTTTCCAATATTTCCAATAGCGGGAACAATTAATCCAACAATTATCAGCGGAACTAGAAAACCCAAAAAGTTGCCGAATATTGCATTGAAGGTTAGAAAAACCCTGCCAATAGCTAACGGTAATTTATCTCCTAAAAAGCTACCAAGTGCAATGGCAATTACAATCTGTAATAGCAAGTTGTTTTTTATTAATTTCATTCTTTTAGCATATTTATTTAAGTAAAAATACAAAAATAAATAATAAAAGCCTTGAAAAATTAATTTCAAGGCTTAATAATATACTTAAAAGATAATTGATTATCCTAAAGAAGCTCTTTTAAATCCAGTGATTTCAACACCAAATTCTTTTACATAATCAGAAACTTTTTTAGCCTCATCTTTAATAAAGTTTTGGTCTAATAAAGCTTTTTCTTGATCTAATGTAGTGTTGTCACTGATAAAACGTTGAACTTTACCAGGTAAAATTCTATCCCAAATATTTTCTGGTTTTCCTTCAGCTTTTAATTCAGCTTTAGCATCTTCTTCTGCTTGTTTCAATACTTCTTCTGTTAATTGAGCATAAGAAATATATTGAGGAACATTTTTCAATGTTTTTCCTAAACGTACTAATTCTTCGTTTTCTTTAACGATTACAGCAATACGAGCTTCAGTTTCTTTAGCAATGAAATCAGCATCAAAATCTTTGTAAGATAAAGTTTCTGCACCCATAGATGCAACTTGCATAGAAACGTCTTTAGAAATTTCTTCAGCTTTAGCAACAGCTTCAGATAAAGCAGTGATAGCAGCGATTTTGTTTCCATGAACGTAAGAACCGATGAAAGTACCTTCTAAAATTTCGAAAGAACCGATTTCGATTTTTTCACCGATAACTCCAGTTTGCTCAACTAATTTCTCAGCAACTGTCATATCTGCATTAAAAGGAGAAGCTAAGAATTCTTCTTTAGTATCAAAGTTAATAGCTTTTTCAGCCATTTCTTTAGCTAAAGCTTGGAATCCTTCGTTTTTACCTACGAAGTCAGTTTCACAATTTAATGTAATAACAACACCTCTAGTTTTGTCAGCATTAACTAAAGCTACAGCAGCACCTTCGCTTGACTCACGGTCAGAACGGTTAGCAGCAACTTTTTGTCCTTTTTTACGTAAAACTTCGATTGCTTTATCGAAATCT
>JASLED010000089.1 GCA_030151255.1 Flavobacterium sp. | reverse complement strand
TACAAACCACAATTCTATCTTTTCAAAAAATATAGAAAACGTATAGAAACTCTTTTCTCACAACTCTGCGATCAATTTATGATTAGACGTAATTATGCAAAAACTTTTGAAGGTTTTAAAACTAGAATATTAGCTAAAATAACGGCTTTAACAATAATTCAATTCATTAATAAAGAATACTTTAATAGAAATATCAATAATTTAAAAACCAAAATCTTTTAAAATGCACAACGGGTTTAGTGATAAAGAAATAATAGCGAATATCTGCCCTAATAAACGAAATGGGCAAGATAATGTTGATGAACAATTATACAAAGAAAGATATGCTATTGAAAGAACTAATACTTGGTTAGCTAGCTTTCGTTCTTTACTCAATAGATTTTATATCACACTTTCTAGTTGGATGGTGTGGAATTTCATGGCTTTTATTGTCTTAGGTGTAAAGAAATTTCAGAAAAATAAAAAGGCAAGATGACTTCGTTATAATAAAATAAAACCTACTAATTATAAACATTAATTTTACTCATTTTTTTGTATCTTATCAACAAAAAAATAACTATATATTTCTCAGCAGACATTTGTCCTAAATTGCCCAATAATTAATAATTACCTTTGCGTAAATTAAAAAAGACATGAAAGAACAAAATACAATAAAAGGTGTTTTTTTAGTGGCTATTGGTGCCTCTAGTTTTGGTATGTTAGCCTCGTTTGTAAAATTAGCTTATTCTCATGGTTTTACTACTGCAGAAGTAACACTTTCGCAAGTATTACTTGGATTATTAGGAATGATAATTATAAATGCTGTTCGAAAAAAACAAACTGATGAGCCAATTGCAACAGCAAAAAATAAAAGAAATCTTATACTTGCTGGTACATCAATGGGATTTACTTCTGTACTATACTACTTGGCCGTGAGTTTTATTGATGCTTCTATTGCTGTGGTTTTATTAATGCAATCTGTTTGGATTGGTGTTGTGTTAGAAAGCATTGTAACAAAGAAATTTCCGTCGCTCTTAAAAATATTTGCGGTTGGTCTAATTTTATTAGGAACAATGTTTGCAACTAACGTAATGAGCTATGATGTAACATTGGATTACCGAGGGGTTATTTTCGGATTTTTAGCTGCTTGTTCTTTTGCTACAACAATGTTTGCTTCCAACGTAGTTGCCAATCATTTACCAGCTCCTAAAAGAAGTTTATATATGTTATGTGGTGCTACAATTATTGTACTAATTTTTGCTTTTATTACACAAATAGGTCCGAATAATTTAGAGATAATGGCTACCTTTTATGAAAAAATGACCAATGATATTGCTATTACAAAAGACTTTAATTGGAGTATTTTTTATACTTGGGGCTTATTATTAGCTCTATTTGGTACAATATTGCCTCCAATTTTTCTAAATATGGGATTTCCTAATACAGGTGTTGGGTTAGGTAGCATTATTGCATCAATAGAACTTCCTGTATCTGTTACGGTTGCTTATTTCTTATTAAACGAACAAGTAGTACTTATACAATGGATTGGAATTCTGTTAATTCTAGGTGCTATTTTTATTATGAACAGCAACTTACTTTTCAAGAAAGAAAAAAACTAATTCAATTTTATTCAATATACTACTTAAATTAAAAAAGGTCATCTTTACAAAGATGACCTTTTTTAATAATTTTCACACGAGTTAAAATACTCATATGATCGCTTTTTTTCTAATTCTTCTTGCTCTTCCAAAAATTCTTGTGGTAAAACTTTTAAAAATGAAGGATGTTGCTCAATTGCCATTTCAATTTTTTCAACTATTTGTTCAATTGTGTCATTTTCATAATCAATTTCAAGCGGTTGTTTAATAACCATCGATTGCAAAATACCTTTTTTCTTTAAATGAAGTCCTTTTTTGTCAAAAGATCTTCTAAAACCATCAATTACAATTGGAACAACAATAGGTTTGTAATTTTTAATAATATGCGCTGTGCCTTTTCGAATTGGTTTAAAAGATTTTGTTGTGCCTTGCGGAAAAGTAATTACCCAACCATCATCTAAAGCAACTTTTATATTTTCTACCTGGCTCTTATCTACTTCTCGTTTTTCTTGTAATTCTATCCCTTGACTTCGCCAAGTTCTATCTACCTGAATAGCTCCAACGTACGCCATAATTCGTGGCAAAAGACCTGATTTCATCGTTTCTGAAGCCGCTACATAATACATATTTAGTTTCGGATTCCAAATATACATTACATTTTTTATAGAATTTACTCTTCCTTTTAAGCTAGCGTTAAACACGTGAAACATTGATACAACGTCAGCAAAATAAGTTTGATGGTTTGAGATAAACAAAACATTTGTATCTGGTAAATTTCTAATAATTTCAGAGCCTTCTATCTGTAAATCATTAAAACCTCTAAAACGTTGATGGCTTAAAAAACCAAAGATTCTAATAATCCATTTTTTAATCCACAAAACATGTCCAAAAGGGTTTTTTTTAAATAATCCCATAATTTTTCTTTAATAAAGAACTACAAAGTTAATCTTTTTAATTTTTTAATTGAATTAAAAAAATATTCGAAAAATTTCTAATAACTTAATGAGCTGCGTAAAGTTTCTTTCAATTCACTGATCATCATTGCCGTTGCGCCCCAAATAATATAATTATTATATCTAAAAGCGGGCACTGGAGTTTGTTCTGAATAACTTGTTTTTAAATCTACTTGTTCTACAAACTTATCTTCAAAAATTACTTCAAGTGGTAATTCTATAATAGCTGCAACTTCATCTGGATTGGGCGAAAAATTCAATTCTTTTGTAGCAATTCCCAAAAATGGTTGAACATAAAAATTACTTGGCGGAATATATATTTTTGAATAAGGTTTTATAACTTGAATTTCTGTTTTTGTAATACCTACTTCCTCATACACTTCTCTTAAAGCAGTATGTTTTAAGTCTGTATCTGTGCTATCAAATTTGCCGCCAGGAAAGCCAATTTGCCCAGAATGTACACCTTTGTAAACGGCACGTTCAATTAATAACAAATACGTTTTGCCTTTTTTGGGATAAAGTAGCATCATTACCGCAGATTCTTTTGGACTTAAATCTTTAAACTCATCTACATATAAAAAAGGTGCTCGCTCTTTAGGAGACATCATTCTATGCGCTTCAATACCATAAGGAACAGCTTCTTTAATTTGTTTTATTTTATGTAAAAAAGAATCAAAAGTCATAGATAATTTGTTTTTACGTTTTTCACTTATCTAAAATTACTACTTTATTCCCAAACCTTGGTTAGAAAAAAGTAAAGAATTACACTCTTAATGTAAACAAAATAATCAATAAAAAAACATTTAACTAATTTATTAAAATTTAGAAGATAATACTTTAAAAATACAATTAAATTATGTTTAAAAATTAAAAATAAATACTTAATTTGCTTTATATTTAATCATTTGCAATAGCTCAATACATTTATCCTTTATGCTAAAAAAAATATGCTTGCTTATCTTTTTAGGATTTTGTGTGCCTTTTGTATTATGTGCTCAGAATAAAAAAGAACCTCAACTTATGCAGTTCTATCAAAATGATTCTATAGCGCATGCAAAAAGTATTGATACAACAGTAAAACAAGATACAATACAATTACTGAATGATTTAAAAAATAATGCACCTACTCTGAAATTTAAAGATGTTTTAAAAAGGCTTTTTTATAAAGCTGAATATCGAATGACATCTAATACGCCCGAAATACAAAACAATCAAAATTTAGCTTTTGGAGAAGGAAAAATTATTCGACATATTAAAATTACAACTTTAGATCCGTTTGGATATTCTGATCGCGATTCTACGATTCATCCGACCAATTCGTTTGAAAAATGGGGAAATAAATTACATTTAAAAACGAAAAATTTTACCATTAAAAGCTTTTTGCTTTTTAAATCTGGACAAACTTTTGACTCGCTCAAAATAAAAGAATCAGAACGATTATTACGAACACAAAAATACATTCGCAGAGTATTTATTACACCTATTCCTACATCTTCGCCAGATTCTGTTGATGTTTTAGTAAGAGAATTGGATACTTGGACTATTTATCCAACTGGCGGTGTTTCAACGCTATCATTAAGAGCTAGGTTAACAGAACGAAACTTTTTGGGATTAGGTCATGAAATTGTTGGTCAATATTACAATGAATACAAGCAAAAATACACAGGTTGGTATTTTAATTATGTTATAAACAATATACAACGCACATTTATCAATGCAAATGTGCAATATCATCAAGATGTATATGCTAATTATATCAAAAAAATTAGTTTTGAACGTCCGTTTTATACACCTTATGCTAAATGGGGAGGAGGAATTACAATACTTCAAAATTCGAGAAGAGATTCCTTACCTAGCATCAATAAAATTTATAGTTACGAACCTATTAAATACAATTTATTTGATTATTGGGCTGGTTATTCTATTCCGCTATTTACAAGTTATAAAAATAAACCATTAGTAACTAATTTACGTATTTCGGGCCGTTATATTCATTCCAATTATACCAAATATCCAACAGAAGCTTATGATCCAGATCATTTTTATAGCGACAAGATATCTTATTTAGGAAGCATTGGCATTAGCACGATCGATTATATTCAGGATCATTATATTTTTAACAATGGTATAATTGAAGATGTTCAGGTAGGTCGAGAATTTTCTATTACAAGTGGAGTTCAGCGCAAATACCAAATTAATATTCCATATTTTGGAACAAAATTTTCATTGGGAAATTATACAAAATACGGATATTTTGCAGGCAATATTGAATGGGGAAGTAATATTAACCATGGTAAATTAGAGCAAACAGCCTTAAAAGTTTCAGGCTCTTATTTTACCAAATTATTTTTAGTAAAAGACTGGAAGTTTAGACATTTTTTAAATCCTGAACTCATTTTTGGAACACATCGTATGGACCATATGGGAGATGAATTAAAAATGGACAATGCCATTAGCGGGCTAAAAGCTCAAAAAGTTACAGGAACACATCGTTTAGCCTTATCATACAGATGGCAGTCTTACTCACCATATCGTTGGAAAGGCTTTCGTTTCGATCCCTTTTTTAGTTATGAAGGAGCTGTAATAGGTAATTCCATCAAAGCAATGTTTAATTCAAGAATGTATTCTAGGTTTAGTTTAGGTCTTGTAACGAATAACGATTACCTCGTTTTTAGTCGTGTTTCTTTTTCATTAGTTTATTATCCACTTATGCCAGACCTTGTAAATGGTGGCTATTTTAGTACAAATACAATTGATTATAATATTGAATTGCCCAGATTTAATCATGATAAACCGCAAACAGTTTCTTATTACTAATTTGTAGAAATACGCAATGTTTAGTCATGCAATTATTTACCACCAAAAATATATTTTTCAAATAATCATCTTCTACAAAAAAATAGTAACAAACATATTATTTTCTTTAAATTACTTTATTTCATGTAAAAAAGAATCAAAAGTTATAGCTTTGCCCTATCAAATTATCATTTACTTTAATTTACTATTTTAATAGCAATGTACAGCAAAGAAGAAGCAAAACAAATAAAAAGAGAATTTTGGATAAAATTTGCAGATAACTATCCTAGAAAATGGTTATTGCACAACACAAAAATTAAAGATGTAACTTTTAAATTTTACGCTGACAATAAAAAAGCACAAGTTCTTTTAGATATAGAACCAAAAGACGAAGAAAAGCGAACGATATATTATGAAAAAGTAGAATCGCTTAAAACAATATTATTAGAAGAACATTTACCTGATGCTATTTTTGAACGTAACTTTTACCTTGAAAATGGCAAATTAATTAGTAGAATTTGGGTGGAAATAGATCGCGTTTCTATCAACAATCCTGCTACCTGGGAAAAAATATACGATTTTTTCAACGAGAAAATGACAGCCTTTGAAATTTTCTTTTACGAATATGAAGACTATATTAGAGATTTAGAAATAAATACTTAACTTCCACAGATAGTTCCCTTTTTATCATCATGCCCAAACAAATCGTTTATTTACTATTTCTTATTTTGTCCATTCATTTTTTATTTGGGCAAAATAAAAATGCTATAGACTTAAGTAAATTAACAACACCTGATACTATAAACTATAAGAAAGATATAACAATTACCATTAAAAACGATACTACTCAACTTTTACAAGATTTTAAAGAGAATAATAAAAAAACAGCTTTTGGCCGATTATTTAATAAATTAGTTTATAAAACAGATCGACGCATTATTGCTAATGCACCAGAAATGAAAGATATTCATAATTATAAATTAGGTGAAGGTAAAATTATCCGAAATATAAACATTACCACATTAGATCCGTTTGGATATTCTGAAAAAGACACACTGAAAAAGCCAGCAAATTCTAGAGAAAATTGGGGAAATAAACTTCACTTAAAAACCAAAAACTTTACCATTAAAAATTTATTATTATTTAAATCAGGGCAAGTTTTTGATTCGTTAAAAGTAAAAGAATCTGAACGTTTAATTCGATCTCAAAATTACGTTCGTAGAGTTTTAATCACGCCTGTACCAACTTCTTCACCAGATTCGGTAGATGTTATGATACGCGAATTAGATTCATGGAGTATTTATCCAACAGGCTCGCTTTCTACCTCGTCTTTACGTGCTCGATTAAGAGATCGAAATTTTGGAGGATTTGGTCATGATGTTATTTTACAATATTCTTCAAGATATAAAGAAGATAAGCATGGTTTTTATTTTAATTACTTCATCAATAATATTCAAAGCACATTTGTTAGGGCTAATTTTTATTATGATCAAGCTGTTTGGGGAGATTATGTTAAAGGAATAACGATTGATCGTCCGTTTTATTCGCCTTATGCTAAATGGGCTGGAGGTATTACCGTTGCTCAACGTTTTAGACGTGATTCTTTACCAGATGCCGATTTAAAATATAGCTTTCAAGCCATTAAATACAATACATTTGATTCTTGGGCAGGTTATTCAATCCCTTTATTTAAAAGCTATAAAAACAAACCCATAATTACCAATTTGCGTACTTCAATTCGGTTTGTACATGATAAGTATATCCAAACGCCAGAAAAAGCATATGATATCAATAATTATTACAGCAATAGAATCACATATTTAGCAACAATCGGTTTAAGTACAATCGATTACATACAAGATAATTTTATATTTAACAACGATAGAATTGAAGATGTTCAGGTAGGAAGAGTAGTTTCTATTACAGGTGGAATGCGAACACAATATGGCGTAAATCGCGCTTATTTTGGAGCTAAATTTTCGATGGGAAATTATACTAAATACGGTTATTTTGCAGGAAATATTGAATGGGGAAGTAATTTTAATGGCAATAAAACTGAACAAGCTGCCTTTCGATTAGAAGGAACCTATTTTACAAAAGCATTTTTAGTTAAAAATTGGCGTTTTAGACAGTTTTTAGTACCCGAATTAGTGATTGGCTCGCATCGATTTGATCATATTGGAGATGAATTAAAATTAGAAGATGCTATTCAAGGTATTCGAGCGCAAAAAATAACTGGTACTAAACGATTTACTTTTGCTTATCGTTGGCAATCGTACGCCCCGTATGAATGGAAAGGATTCCGTTTTGATCCTTACTTTAGTTTTGAAGGTTCAATTATTGGAAATACTACCAAAGAAATGTTTGACTCCCGATTTTATTCCCGATTTAGTATTGGACTAGTTGCCAACAACGATTATTTAGTTTTTAGTAAAATTACAATCTCTTTAGTTTTTTATCCTGTTATGCCAGATAGAGGAAACGGTGGATTTTTTAATGCTAACAGTAGAGATTATAACATTTCATTACCGCGTTTTAATCACGATAAACCACAAGCTGTATCTTATTATTAAACTTAAACAAAAACACAAATCAGTATTATAAAACAAGATAGGGATTAAATTGCCCCCACAATTAATCCCTATATGCCTAAATTAATCAAATTGGATATCAACATAAAACCACAAATTAACCTTATACTGTACTGCTTACTTTAAGAGTAAGCGTTAATTATTTCTTTTTGTTTGATTATCTACTACGAATGTATGACAGGTTTTACTGAGTTCAAAACTCTAACACCATATTTTAACATTTTCGGATATTTAACTATCATAATCGCCAAAAAATAAAATCCGAATTCTTAAAAATTAGATGTAACCTTGTATTTTCACCTGTTTTAGAAGTGCTGAAAGATCATTTACTTCAAATTCTTTTTTTAGGGTTGAAAGCATACGTTGAACTGTACTTGAACTTTTGTAAACAATATCGCAAATTTCTTGTACCTTATATCCTTTATCTAGCAACATCAATATTTCTATATATTGTTCTTGTTGCATCAACTGTCTCTTAGATATAATATTCAATACATTTTTTACTCCATCACTATAATAATTATGTCCTACTAAACACTTTCGGATGGTTTCTATTAGCAATTCATCAGTTACATCACCTTTTACTAAAAAACCATCAGGTCTTATCTTTTTGTGAATACTATAAAGAATTAAGGCTTCTTCGTGTCCTGTTATCATGATGATTTTCATTGTAGGAAATTTCTTTTGAGCATAAAGTGCTAAATCTGCTCCATCTACAATAACATCTGCTGCATCAGGCTGTTTTGTTAGATTAAAATCTACAATCAGCATATCAATACTTTTACAATTATCAATGCACTCTACTGCCTTGGCTATATTTTCACAAGTATGAAACTGACTTTCTAAAAACTTATCTTTCAATAAACGCAAGTAGCTATTTAAAATCATGGGATGATCGTCCACAATTAAAAACGTTGGATTGTATAAGTTCATTTATTGTATTTTTCTATTATGGTTTTAAAACGCCCAAAGGTAGGTAAAAATAAATTGGAAAAAAGGCTACTTTAATTTACCTGGCAGTACGATTTCGGTTGAATCGTATTTTAAATTGATAAATGGAATTTCGTACACTTTTTCTAACAAATTTACATCTGGTAAATGATCTAATTTACTTTCTACTTTTTTTTCTATCATAAAATAAAAATGATCTGCATATTGATATGCCAACGTAGGATCATGCATTACTGCAATAACCGTTAATCCGCCTGCCACATATCCTTTTAGCTTTTTCATTAAATGATGCTGATAATAAACATCCAAATGATTAGTAGGTTCATCTAACAACAATAATTCTGGATCTTGCATCAATAATCGTCCAATCATAATTAATTGTTGTTGACCGCCAGAAAGAGTGGTAAAATCTTTGTCTCGCAAATGTGTTAATTCTAAATCTAAAAGTACTTGAGTTACTTTTTCGTAATCTTCTTTTTTGGGTGAAAAACGATTAAAAGCTGCTCTACCTGTAAGCAAAACTTGCTCTACAGAATACGGAAATACACTATGGTAAAACTGAGGTAAATAACCAATTCTTTTTGCACGTTCTTTTCCTTTAAAGCTACTTAAGGGTTTGCCCTGCCATTCTATTATACCCGAAAAACCTTTTTGAATACCAGAAAGTAATTTAAACAAAGTTGATTTTCCGCTTCCGTTTACACCTAAAACAACAGAAAAATTATTTTTATGGAAATGAAGGTTTACATCATCTAAAATAAGTTGTTTACTATAAGAAAATGATACGTTTTTTATTTCTAAGAATTTATCTGTATTCATTATTTCCAATTTAAACTGTTTTTCCCTAATAAGTAAATAAAGAATGTACCGCCTATAAGCATTGTAAAGATACCAACTGGCAATTCAAAAGTAAATAATGCTTTAGAAAAATTATCAATTATCAACAACAAAGTTCCTCCAAGCAAAATACTTCCAGGTATTGTTTGTCGATTGTCAGCTCCAAGCATCATTCGAACAATATGAGGCAGAAATAATCCGTAAAAACTAATCAATCCTACCGATGCTACCGTTGTAGCAGTCATAATTGTTGCGCAAGTAACCATGATTAACCGATCCCAAATTGGATTTACACCAACCGATTTTCCAGCATCCTCTCCCAATGATAAAATATTTAATCGCCAACGAAACAAATAAACAATTAATAAAGTACTGATAATTGGAATATAAGATTGCTGTACTTCTATCCAAGAAGTAGAATGTAAACTTCCCATTAACCATTGCACAATTACTTGTAATTTATAAGGATTACTAATATACTGAACTACAGTAAGCAAAGCTGTAAATATGCCTGAAATTACCATTCCTGTAAGTACTACTGTTGTAATTGATATTTGTCTAATAAAAGCTACAACCAAATAAGTAAGAATCACTGCCAATGCACCGCCTAAAAATGCAGCTATATTTACAGTTCCAAGACCAAAAGTTATGGCAATAGCTGCTCCAAATGCTGCACCTGACGAAATACCCAAAACATATGAATCTACCAATGGATTACGATAAACACCTTGTAAAACTGTACCCGATGTTGCTAAAGCAGCACCTGTTAAAAAAGTAAGAATGACACGAGGTAAGCGAATATTAAACATAATGGTATTATACAATTCAAATCGATCAAGATTTGCTGTACTTAATCTGCTTTCAGATATATATTGATACAACAAATTAAGATATTCAAATATATTTAACTGCTCAGAATTACCAATTGCCATTGATATTATAACAACAGGAATTGGCAATCCATAACAGATAAAATTTGCCCATTTTTTTGTCATTGTTTTACTTATTATTTTGTAGCACGCAATAAAAACAATCCACTATCCGATTCAACCGCTCCCTTTCCATAAACGGTGGGTTCATTTTCAGCAGAAACGGCTAAAAAACCTACTTTTTTAAGTAATTCAATATCCTGTTGCGGCCGATTGTATGAATTTACCTTCAATTGCGCTTTAATAGCATTGGCTTCTTGCATAATTTCCTCGCTGTATTTTTCATGTCCATCTTGGCTAAATTCACACTTTCCAAAATCGCCATCTATATTGATAAATAAACCTCCTTTGCGCAAAACTCGAAAAACTTGGCTATAAAATTTTTCTACATCTGGAATTGTCCAAGTCATTAAACGGGTAAAAACAAAATCAAAAGAAGTTATATCAAAGTTCAATTTTTGCGCATCCATTACATGATATTCTACAGAAATTCCTAGCGAATTGGAAACGTTTTTGGCTTCGTTAATCATTTTTGGCGATAAATCTATCGCTGTAACATCAAAACCAGCCAATTGCAGAATATTAGCAAAATATCCTGATGCTGTACCAATTTCTAATACTTTTATTGCTTTTGTTTCTGTTTTAATTTTTTTTAAAAACGTTAACCAATTTTCGGTTTCGGGCTTGCTCCAAGCTTCAACCTTTTCTTCGCGCCAAATGACACTTTGTTTATCCCAATAATTTGCTATTTGCTCTACCATTTTACAATAATGTAATTAGTTTTTCTGCTTTTTCTTTTCCGTATAATTCTACAATAATTTCTTTTACTGCTTCTTGTGCTTTTTCAGGATTGCCATATGCCCATTCTTTTATTGCAATTGATGCGCAAAGTGATTTTAAAGTATGCGGATTGTAAAAAAACATTGGCATAAGTTTATAAATGGCTTTGTTTTTTATAGCTTTTACACTTGCTAATTCTTTTTTGGCATAGAATAGCTCTGGGCTATCGTTCCATATAACAATCATATCCGGATTCCAAGTTACCAAAGTTTCTGGATTAATGTTTGGCTGATCGATATTACTTGTACATACATTTACAGTGCCTGCGTATACTAAACAATCGTTCATCATGCTACTTCTGCCCGCAGTAGAAAAAATGCGTCCGTTTGCCCAAGTAAAATATACACTTTTTTTATTTTGCTCTGGAATTGCATTAGCTTGTGTTTCTAATATTTCGAATTTTTCTTTTGCAAAAGCTGTTAATTCCTTTCCTCTTTCTTGTTTACCTACAAGCGTTGAAATATCTTTTAATTCTTGAAATAGATTTTCTCTGCTTTCTGAGGTCATCATGTACACAGCAATTCCCATATTATTTAAGGTTTTTACCATTCCATTATTCAGACCTTGTACAATTAATAAATCGGGTTTTAAAGAAATGATTTCTTCTATTTGCTGCAGTTCATTACTGCCAGGTGTTTTAATAGATTTTGTAGCAATGCATTCATCAATCAAACTCAGTGGTTTGTATAATTCGCTATCCATATACGTTTCGATAGGAATACCTACCAACTTATCTGCTGCGTCAAGCATTTGAAGCATATCTACAGCTGGATCAAACAAGCAAACAATACGCTCTGCGGGTTTGTTTAATGCTACCGTATTTCCTTTTGTGTCTATTACCTCTATTTTTGAAGTAATTTCATTAATTGCAGATTGCTTTTTACCACAAGAAGTAGCAAAAAGCAATGCGCAAAACAATCCAATAATTTTTAGACTATTTTTCATTTTTTGTATTTTATATAAACTCAATTATAAATTCATAGTTAATGAACAACGAATGGATCTTGGCGCTTGTTGTACCCAATAATACATATCGCTTTTTTTCCATGCTGTTGAATAAATTTTTGCATTTAATAAATTATTTGCCATTACTTGCACTGTAAATTTTTTACCTGTATAAGTAATTCCTGCATCCATTTTAAAAATATCTTTTAAATCTTCTGGTTCATCTGTTGAAAAACGCTCTGTACGACCTGCCAAATACTGATAACCCGCACCAACTGAAAATCTGTCTAATTTAGCAAATGGCAATTGATAATTAATCCACGTATTTTGAACGTGACGCACTCTATTTGGTGTTGCCATCCCAACCATAGTTGGATTTACATCGTCTTTTGTTATTTTAGAATCGGTATATGCATAATTTACAATTACATTTAAACCTGGTGCTATTCTACCTTTTAAATCAAATTCTATGCCTTTAGATCTATTTTCGCCAGACTGATATAATTTATTCGAAACCATATCTTTTGTTAGAATACTATTTCGTTCTACCAAATAGGCTGATAAAGTAGTGTTCCACATACCATTTGCCCAATCTTTTTTTACACCTATTTCAAAACTTTCACCTTTTTGTGGTTTTAAGTTAGATCCATCAAAAGCTATTCCTAATTGTGGTAAAAAGCTTTTATCATACAACCCATAAAAACTTAATGTATTTTCTGGCATATAAGTAATTCCAACACGAGGTGTAAATACAAAATCTTTAGCATTGGCATTTTCGCCATATTGCGTAAATTTACCATGTGCTTTTGTTACTCTAAAACCATAGTTTACTAATAATTTATTGTTGAAAAAAGCTGATTCATTCATTGCATAGGCTGATACGTAATATAATGTTCCTCTTGTTTTATTATTTTCTGGTGTAATTCCGTTCTCGGTTTCAAAATTTCCGCCAATTCCATTATTCAAAATTGCATTTGCATATTGTGGGTTACTTAAGTCTAATTGATAGATAGCTTCTGCTGTTTCCCAAGTATCTGTACTTCCATTGAATTTATTATTAAAATCAATTCCTGCTAAAAAAGTATTATTTACATTACCTATTTTGAATTTTCCTTGAATATAACTTTGGGCAGAAAACACATTGTAATGCATTTCATCATAAACCAAATAGCGATCTAATAAATCAGCATTTGTTTCATTTTTTGCATATGCCCAAAGAATACTTCCATTATATTCGTTATTGATGTTTGAAACACGTGTTGTAAGTTTCCAATTGTCATTAATTAACTGATTCCAGGTTAAAAACACATTGTAATCATTTCCTCTATATGGACGAATAGACGGATCGCTTACAGAAAAATCTCCTGGTAACGAACCATAGCCGTAAGGAGACATTTGTGCTTCGCTCAGCAACATGCTTTCAAAATGCTGATAAATAAATTCTAAAGTTAAGTCAGACTTATCATTGATTTTATACTTAAACGACGGAGCCATTACAATTTTATCACTTCCGCTGTATTTTAAAAATCCGTCCGATTTCATTCCCATTAAATTAAAACGGAAAGCTAATTTTTCATTATCGTCAACCAAGCCCTGAAAATCACCTTCGGCACGCATAGTATTAAAACTACCATACATCATTTTTACTGTGTTTTTGGTAATTCCTGTAGGTTTTTTTGTTACAATATTATACGAACCTGCCGGATCGCTCATTGCATTCATAAATCCTGAAGGACCTTTAATAAATTCGATATTTTCAATAATTGAAGTATCATCTCCAACAGGTCCTTTTACAATAGGACGCAGATCTACTCCATTTCGTTGTGCATTGATGTAACCACCACGCGAAAAAATATCTGGCGATATAGCATTGTGCAATTCTTCTCTTATTGTTCCGCTCACATTTCTTGTAGCGCCATCTGTAACATTCAATACCATTTGATCTTTCAAAATATCGGCATTGATAATTTGTATATTTTGCGGAGTTTCCATCAGAGATGTTTGCAGGCGCAAATCGGAAGATATTTTTTTGGTATTGTATTTTTTGTAGTATCTGCTTTCGATAACTACTTCTTCTAATTTAGTTCCTTGTTTTATTGAGTCTTTCACAATTGATTGACCATAAGACATACCAGAAAGCATTACTGCTGAAATACACAACAACTTCCCTTTTTTTAGTGAAAATAAAACACTTTGTATTTTATTTTCTTTAGTAATTTTAATCATACTGAACCAATATAAATAATTTAAAAACGTCGCATTCAAAAAGAAACTATACAAGTTTTTGGTTTCTTATATTGTTATTTTACTATTTACTTAGCAAACTATAATTCAATAATTTATCTATAACTAAATTATTTATAGTTATCAAAATTGAAGTAAATACATTTTGATAAACAGTAAAATATAATACTCTACATTATTCGTTTTTGAAACACTAACAATGTAAAATTAATTCTATTTAAGTAATGAAAAGTGCTTTTTTAAAAGTGCGGAAACAAAAGTGATAATTAAAGATAAAATACAAAAACATAATCATAATTAAAATCCAATTTTAATTATAAATAAATTAAAAATAAACTTATTAAATGGTAAATCACTACTTAAAATAATAATTAAACAACAATATATAAAATTACAATTATAACAAAAACAGCATTTATTAACATAGAATTTAACAGAATAATCAATCTACGGATTGAACATAAAGTAAAGATTAGTGATATTTTCGCATCAATATTGGAACTATAAATTCTTATTCACTGATTATTTAAAATATGCAATATATCTTTAATCGATTTTCTCTCTAGTTAGTTTGAGAAAGAAGTTGATTGATAGCTATTTTTCTACCATAATTGAACTGTTTAAAAAAAATATTTAATACAAAATAAAAAAACTAAAGTAGTTGAATTAATAATTTAGATTTTATCAAGGTGTTTAGTTGTAAATTTGCAATTATATTTAATTGTTTCTTATTTATTCAAAATACTTGGTATAAGGTATTTTTAAGTTATTTTAATAAGATAACTGTAAAATTTCAATATTTTATAAAAGTCAAGATAACTTCAATAATAAGCCATTAAATTTACAGAGAGTTTATTATTTATAAAGTTGAAAAGTATAGAATGAAAGAATCATTAAAATATTGGCTAAAAACATTAAAAAGTGCGGAAATAAAGCAATTAACAGCTTTGTTTGTTCGTGAATTAGATGAGGAGGAAAAAGATTGTTATGTTGCCTTTGTTGATGAAGGAGAAGAAAGTCATGATGTACAAGTTCAATTAGTCAACGGAGCTGTTTTCTCAAGTACTTGCGATTGTAAAGAGGATGTAATTTACTGCTTGCATCAAAAAACAGTTTGGTATCAACTTGCCAATAAGAATCAACCAACCAAGCCCGTAAAAAAAACGATTAAATCCAAACGACCAATTACCAAAACAAGCATTAGTAAAAGTTTGTTGGATTCGTTGAGTAAAGCTGAATTAACCACATGGATGGAAGAGGTTTTTAAGAAAAATAAAAATATAGAGCAGCAATTTATCATTACTTTCTCTGAAGGACAAAAGGAATATACGAGAGAAGAAGTTAAGAAGTTAATGATAGAAACTTTTACAGCTTTTGCAGGTAAGCGAAAAACATTAGAAGGAGTAAAAATCAAAAAAATATTGGATACTTTGGCTATTGCTTTTCAGCCAATTAATGATTTTGTTACCGTTCATATTCATCAGCCAATTGCGTATGAAATTTATGCAGAGACAATAACTTCTATGTTGGCATTCGACAATGGAATAATCCATCATAGCAAAAGATTTAATGATTTTTATGAAAGTTACACTTCGTGGTTTGCTTTAACGATTAATAATATTCAGGAAAGAAAAATTTGGGAAGAAAAAATAACATTACTTCTTCAACAAATTTTCGATAAAGAGTTTGTTAGTCGGGCGCTTAACTGTACTATAGTAAAGCAAATTTACTATAGTGGCTCTGTAACACAACAAGAGTTTTTTGCTGCTGCTTTGCGTGAAGCTATTTTGAAAAGTACCGTTATTCGTTATTATTTTAGAGAAGAATGGATGAGTTTTATCAAGGAAGTAGCGCTTCATTACGATTTTTATGATGATTTAGCTCCTTTTTTAAATTCAAATCTTAGAGATTCTTATGTTTCGATGTGGGATGGATAGTAGAATTATTATTTTATACAAAAAACAGCCATAAAATTAATTTTATGGCTGTTTTTTGTATTTATCATTCAAACCTTTTCCTTCCAAAATAAGAGGAATTGCTTTTTCGATGCGGCTAATTTTTGTAGCTTCTCGTTTGGCTTGTTCAAAATGCTCTAAATATTCTTTTTGCTTGTAAGGAGCTAAAGCAGTAAACTGTTCGTTCAAGCGTTGATTTTTTTGCATATAGGTTTCAAAAAAAGGAGAAGTTAAAGGAGCGGTATCTTCATTTGTAGGCAATGCCATTTTTTGTTCGGCAATGTACATCGCTTCTTTTACATAAGCCCGAATAAGCTCCACATCAATTTCATCCATAGAAGTAAATCGCCATTGACGTAAACCTTTTGTTTTACCTTCCTGTGCATTGATTAATTTATCGGCTTCGTCTTTTAGAAAAACACCTTTATAGAACCAAATGCTAAAGTAATTTTTAAAGCCACCTGCAGCTACTACCATTTCGTTATTATGGTAATAAATGTCGGCGCCCCATTTTACTTGAGCTTGCATTCCTTCTTCCTTAAAGATAGATGCGATAACTTCAAGTTCTTTTTCCCACATAATTATTTATTTTGATCAATCTGATCCATATATAAAATCAAATCAATTAATCGAGAAGAATATCCAATTTCATTATCATACCATCCCACAACTTTTACCATTTTATCTAAAACAGAAGTAAGTTGAGAATCAAACACACAAGAATGCGTATTGCCTAAAACATCTACCGAAACGATTGGCTCATCAGTATACGCTAAAATTCCTTTTAAACCATTTGTAGATGCTTTTTGAAAAGCAGCATTAATTTCTTCAATAGTTACTTCTCTTTTTACATAGCAAGTAATATCTGTTAAGGAGCCATCTGGCACAGGAACGCGAATTCCACCACCGCCAATTTTTCCTTCGTATTCAGGAAATATTTTGCTCAATGCTTTGGCAGCACCTGTTGTGGTTGGTACAATGGATTGTGCAGCGCCCCTTGCTCTTCTCAGGTCTTTATGAGGCTGATCGTGCAAGCTTTGGTCAGTTGTATAGGAATGAACAGTTGTAATATACGCTTGTTCCATTCCGCAAAGTTCTTTGATGATCTTTACCATTGGTGCCGCATTGTTGGTTGTACAACTTGCGTTGGAAACAATTAGTTCATCACCTGTCAAAATATGTTCGTTTACGCCTAAAACAATCGTTTTAATTTCGTTGTCTTCTGGTGGAACAGAAAGGATCACTTTTTTAGCCCCTTGTGTTAAGTGTTCTTGCAACAAAGCTGAAGTTTTTCTTTTTCCAGTAGATTCAATTACATAATCGATTGCTAATTCAGTCCATGGTAAATCAGCAATTTCTTTTTGACTGAAATAGGCAACAGGTTGATTATCGATAATTAATTGGTTTTCTGTACTTTTTACTTCTGCTTGAAAAATACCATGAATACTATCGTATTTTAGTAAATGAGCCATTGTTTTTACATCGGCTAAGTCATTTATTGCTACTACTTCTATAGAAGGATGGTTATATAGTAATTTAAATAGATTACGTCCGATACGTCCAAATCCATTAATTGCAACTCTAATTTTTTTCATTGTCTTAAAAAGAAGATGGTCGCCCATAGGCGACCATATATTGAAATTATAAAATATGCTTTTGTGCTTTATAAGAAGAACGAACTAATGCGCCACTTTCTACGTGTCTGAAACCTAATTCTAAACCAATTTTTTCGTATTTCTCGAATTGTTCTGGCGTGATAAATTCTTTTACAGGAAGATGTTTTTTACTTGGTTGTAAATATTGTCCAATAGTTAATACATCTAATCCAACAGCTTTTAAGTCATGCATGGTTTGAATTACCTCTTCTTCGGTTTCTCCAAGCCCTAGCATAATACCTGATTTTGTTCTTTTAGCGCCGTTGTCTTTTAAATATTTTAATACAGCCAAGCTACGTTCGTATTTTGCCTGAATTCTCACTTCTCTTGTTAACCTTTTTACTGTTTCCATATTGTGAGAAATTACTTCAGGAGCAACTTCAAGTATTCTGTCAATGTTTCTTTCGATACCTTGAAAATCTGGAATCAATGTTTCCATTGTTGTTCCTGGGCTAATTCTACGTACTGCTTTTACAGTTTCTGCCCAAATAATAGAACCTCCGTCTTTTATATCGTCTCTATCTACGCTGGTAATTACTGCGTGTTTGATATTCATTAATTTAATTGATCGAGCTACTTTTTCTGGTTCATCCCAATCTACTGTTTCTGGGCGTCCTGTTTTTACACCACAAAAACCGCAAGAACGCGTGCAAATATTTCCTAATATCATAAAAGTTGCAGTTCCTTCTCCCCAACATTCTCCCATATTAGGACAACTACCCGATGTACAAATTGTATGTAGTTTATACTTATCAACTAATCCTCTTAGTTCTGTATATTTTTTACCTGTTGGTAATTTTACACGTAGCCATTTTGGTTTTGGTTGAGCCTGTATATTTTTATCTAAAATTGTATCCATGTCTTCATTTTATCAAAAAACAAATATACTTAAAAGTTCATTTTTAAGCGTTGTTTTTCTAAATTTTAAATTCTATTTATAATAGATCAAATTTTTAATTTTAGATAGTATTATTTTTATAAATGTAAATGGGATATTTCTGTAAAATTATTTGCGTTTCGTTCAATTGTACCCAATAATTTATTCAATACTTTTGTAAGAAAACAAACAAATGAAAAAACTTTGGTTATTTGCAATAGCTATATTATTTAGTTTACAATCTTGTGTTACAACAGAAGAGATGACGGTGAAAAATGATGGAGCGAATGATTTGGTATTAAACATTGATTTTACTGATATGTTAGACATGATACCAAACAGAGAAAAAATGTTGAATGAAAACATTAAAATGTTGAATGTAATTAACGGAGAAGAATTATCGGTAGAACAGTTTTTAGATATTGCTTTATTAAAAGAAAAAAATCCAGAACAGGAAAAAGATAGTATTTTAAAAGCTAATCCGAAGTTGTTGAAGGATACAGAAAATTTGCGTTTTAAAGTTGAACTTACCGACATAAAAGGAATTTTACAATTTATTATCAAAACAAAAAATATTTCGGAGTTAAATAAGTCGTTAGCCAGTTTAAAACAGTTGAATGAAGTTATGGCAAAATATACAAAAGACAATAAAATGTTGTTTGAAAGCCAAGCGCCAGAGTTTTTTACCGAAAGTAGATTTGAGCAAACCAAAAAAATGTTTAAACGAAAAGTTGAAGCTACTTCATCTGTAAAAAATTCAACTTTAGGGATAATGGGAACTATGTTTAGTTATAAGTTAAAAGTAAATTTTAATCAACCTATTGTTTCGGTTTCGTATCCAGATGCAGTAATAAGTAGTGACAGAAAATCGTTTCAGAAAACTTTTTCACTTGCAAAAATAATTGATAATCCAAAAATATTAGAATATACAGTTGAATTTAAATAATTCAACTTGATTGCAAAAAGGACAAATACATTATGTTTTTTGTCCTTTTTATTATTAGAATATTTTTTTACTGAAAAGTAAAAAGAAGCATATAGATTTTGTAAATCTTAAATTTTGTTAAATTGGCTAATTTTTTTTGATTTATTGATGTGAAATCATTGAATTAAAATTATTTTTGCAAGCAACAATTGTCCACTTATTATGAATATATTATTAATTGTGAGCTATGAGTAACGTTTCTTCAAATCAATGGGATACTTTATTGCAAAGTCAAAAATCAAAATCGGAAATAGATAATAAAGATAAATTCAAAGAAAATATTCAAAGTTATTTTTTCATTTTTGATTGTTTTGATAATACTATTTTGTACGTAAATAATGCTTTCGAAACAATTACAGGTTATCCTACAGATTCATTTAATGTAGAAAAGTTAATCAGTATTATTCATCCTGAAGATGTATCTCGTTTTTTTGCTTCAGAAGAAAGAGGTTTACATTTTACCAACAAATTACTTTTTCACGAGCATTTCAAATATATTTTATCATATTCTTATCGAATTAAAACAGAAGAAGGAAAATATATTCGCATTTTACAACAATGCCAAGCAATTGAGGTAAATGATAGCGGACATTTGACAAAAACTTTTGTTATACATAAGCGTATTGAAGATACTGAAGATAGACAAAAGAAAGATTATCGAATTTTAGATAAATCTCAAAATATTTATATAGACGAACAAAATTCGTATAATTTGACACAGCGTGAATTAGAGATCTTAAATCTTATCAAAGAAGGGTTAAACAGTGTGCAAATTGCCAATCGTTTAAATATTAGTAAAAACACAGTAATTACGCATCGAAAAAATATTTTAACAAAAGCTAACGCAAGCAGTTTTATTGAAATTATAAAAAGATTGAGTATTTCAAGTTTTGAGTAATCCGTTATTAGTTTTTTTTGTTGAAAAATACCCTATTTGGGGTATTTATCCTAATAGTTTATATTTTGATATTTGTAGAGCTATGAGAAAGAAATTTTACTGTATTTTTTAAATAAGAAAATAGTAGATTATAACTTACTCAAAGAAGTATTTTAACACAATTTACTTTGAGAGTAATTTTTGTATTTGTTGTAATGTTGAATTCTTCTGAACTAAAAGCACTTTTAGTTTTAAAATTATTTTAATTATTATTTAGTTAGGTTTAATAACTAGAAAGATGAAAAAAGTACAAGTCTTTGGGTTGTTTCCAAGATTTTGAGTTAAATATTCTGTTTGTTGTTAAACAAAAAAGCCTGACAAAGTCAGGCTTTTTTAATTATAATTTATTCATATTTCCAGCTAATGCTTCAATAAATTTACCAATTGGTCCTTTTACCATCATTGCCATCATTGGATTAAAGTTTCCTTCAAAAAGCAATTGCACTTCTGCGTTATTTGCATCAATTTCTGTAATATTACCTGTTAATGTAAAAGGTAATTTATCACTTGCTGCACCCAAAACCACTTTAGAAAAAGCAGTTTTATCTTTTTGTTTTAGTTTTATTTCTGGCATTCCTTTCAATGCAAAAATAAATGAATCATCACCTGTAACTTCAAACTTAGCGATAGATTCTGGCATTAATTTTTCAAAGTTTTTTACATCAGTTAATGCATTGAAAATATATTCTGCAGACTGTGGTACTTTTACTTTTGGACTTTCTAATTGCATAGTTTTTATATCTTAAATTATTGATTCCATTCAGACGGATTTACTCTCCATTCTTGTAATGTTTCTAAATCTTCAGTAGAAATGTAATTTTGTTTTACAGCATTTTCTAATAAAGACGAATAGTTACTCAATGTTGTTAGCTCTATTCCTGCAGCTTCAAAATTATCAGTTGCTACTTGAAACTCGTAAGTAAAAATAGCTGCCATTCCAATAATATCAGCTCCATTTTCTTTCAAAGCTTCTACAGCTTGTAAGCTACTTTTTCCAGTGCTAATTAAATCTTCAATAACAATTACTTTTTTCCCTGGTTCTAAATGCCCTTCAATTTGATTTTGTCTTCCGTGTTTTTTTGGCTCTGGACGAACATATACAAATGGCAAGTCTAAAGCTTCGGCCACCAATAAACCAATTCCAATAGCGCCTGTTGCTACGCCAGCAATCACATCTGGTTTTCCGTATTTTTCAATAATATTAGCTGCAAACTCTTGTTGTAAGAATTTTCTTATTGCAGGATAAGATAATGTAATACGGTTATCACAATAAATTGGCGATTTCCATCCAGATGCCCATGTAAAAGGATTTTTTGGATTTAATTTAATTGCGTTAATTTGCAAAAGCGACTCGGCAGTTTTCTGAGCTGTTTCCTTATTAAAAATCATAATACAAATGTATAAAGTTTTTGTAAACGATAAACCGTTGTTTCTTACTGATAAAATTGAGAAAGAAACCGATTTTCAGTTATTTTTGTTAGACAGTGTTGATATAGACAAAATTATCATTAAATATTTTCAAAATAAAATAGATAAGGCTTTTTTGTATCATCCAGAGCAAAATCTTATCTTAAAAAAGTTAAAAGAAAAAATTCCAGTGCAAAAAGCAGGTGGAGGATTGGTTTTTAATGAAAATGAAGAAGTTTTGTTTATAAAGCGAAATGGTAAATGGGATTTGCCTAAGGGAGGTGTGGAAAAAAACGAAACAATGGAAGAAACCGCCATCAGAGAAGTGGAGGAAGAAACTGGAGTAGGAAAGCTTTCTATTGTGAAAAAACTTCCAAAAACGTATCATGTTTTTAAGCGAAATGGAAAATATCGTTTAAAAATTACTACTTGGTACGAAATGAAAAGTACTTTTAAAGGAGATTTAATTGGCCAAGCAGAAGAAGGAATTGAAGAAGTAGTTTGGTTAAATAGAACCCAAATAAAAGATGCGATGAATAATTCGTACGAAAATATCAAATTGCTGATTGAAGAAGCAGGATTGTTGAAATAAAAAAATGGGATTGAAAAATCCCATTTTTTGTTATTTATATCCTTACTGAATCTGGTACAAGTTTGGTGTAATCACCATTGTTTCTAATAACATCTCTTACAATACTTGAACTGATAAATGAAGTACTTGCTGCTGTTAGTAAAAAAACAGTTTCTATTTTTGTTAAAAAACGATTGGTGTGTGCAATAGCTTTTTCAAATTCGAAATCGGCAGGATTTCTCAAACCTCTTAAAATAAATTGTGCATCTTGTTGATAACAAAAATCAGTAGTTAATCCCTGATAAGTTGCAACTTTAATTTTAGGTTCGTTTTCAAAAGCTTTTTCAATAAAAGTTTTTCGCTCTTCTAACGTAAACATATATTTTTTATCAGCGTTTACGCCAATGGCAATAATAATTTCGTCAAACAAAGGCAATGCTCTTTGAATAATATCAAAATGTCCGTTTGTAATTGGGTCAAAAGATCCTGGAAATACAGCTCTTCTCATACTAATATTTATTTTAGCAAAGCTAGTTGAATTGCGTTATCAAACAAATCTACAAGTGTAATTCCTGCTTCTTTTGCTTGCTGAGGCAAAATGCTTTCGTTGGTTAAACCTGGCACAGTGTTCATTTCTAATAAAAACGGAATATCATCTACAATAATAAATTCGCTTCTAGAAAATCCATCCATTTTCAAAATGGTGTAAATACGCATGGCTGTTTCTTCAATTATTGTTTTCATATTGTCAGAAATACGAGCAGGCGTTATTTCTTGCGATTTACCTAGATATTTTGCTTCGTAGTCAAAAAAGTCGTTTTCGCTTACAATTTCTGTTATGGGAAGCACTTTTACTTCTCCTCTGTAATTGATTACGCCTACAGAAACCTCTGTTCCTTGTAAAAAACTTTCAATTAATATTTCGTTATCTTCTTTATAAGCAATTTCAATGCCTTGTAAAAGTTCTTCTTTGGTATATGCTTTAGAAATTCCGAAGCTAGATCCAGAGCGATTAGGTTTTATAAAACAAGGTAATCCAACGCGTTTAATAATTGTTTCTGCATCAATTTCATCGCCTAAATTCAAATAGTATGAAGTTGCTGTTTTTATGCCATAAGGTTTTAATACCGAAAGCATATCTCTTTTATTCATTGTTAGAGCAGCCTGATAAAAATTACACGATGTGTGTGGCATATTTATCAAATCAAAATATGCTTGCATCAGTCCGTCTTCACCTGGTGTACCATGAATTGCGTTAAAAACAACGTCAAATTTTATTTTATTGTTATTAACCGTAACTGAAAAATCATTTTTGTCAATTGAAAATTCATTGTTCAATTCGTCAACATAAACCCATTTATCTTTAAAAATATGAATTTTATAAGGTGTATATTTTGAACGATCTAAAGTGTCAAACACTACCTGACCACTTGTAAGTGATATTTCAAACTCACTAGAGTAGCCACCCATAATTATCGCAACGTGCTGCATATATAACTGATGTTGAAGTTAGATAAAGCCGAATTTTATCTAAAGTTGTTTAAAACAAATTTATAACAAAACAGAGAAACAAAAAATCTTTTCGATTTTATATCTTTGTCAAAAATCTACAAGTATGAAACTTATTGAATTTATAAAAAGTAAAAGCTTTTTTACCTCTTTAATTATTGCCTTAGTTATTCTAATTATTGGAACATTTGTTTTGCTAAAATGGTTGAGTAGCACAACCAATCATGGGCAGCAAATAGAAGTGCCGAAGTTAGTAAGCTTAGATGCTTTTCAGGCAGAATCGCTTTTAGAACAAAACGATTTGCGAATGGTAGTATTGGATACTTTAGATTACGATAAAAATTTTGCTCCATTAGCCATTGTAGAGCAAGATCCGGCTTATGGTACTTATGTAAAAGAAAACAGAAAAATATACGTAAAGATTAACGCTGCTGGTTTTGGTAAAGTACTTATGCCAAATTTGGATGAATTAACTTTTAGACAGGCAAGTTCTACCATAAAATCATTAGGATTAAAAGAAGGAACAATATCTTATGTTCCGTTTATTGGAAAAGATGTGGTTTTAGAAATACATCAAAACGGACGTAGATTAAAAAAAGGCGATGCTGTAGTAAAGGATTCTAGAATTGATTTTGTTTTAGGAGACGGAAAAGCAGGTTTATCAGAAGAAGAATTAGACGTAGCACCAGATATTGAATAATAAAAAGAATGATGCAAGATAATATAAGTGAATTTTTAGACGAAACAGAAGAAGGATTATATGAGCATTTTCGCTTTGAAGCAGGAAAAGCACAATCGCCTTTGCGCGTAGATAAATTTTTAATGAATTTAATTGAAAACGCAACAAGAAACAAAATTCAACAAGCTGCCGAAAACGGAAATATTTTTGTAAATGATGTGCCAGTAAAATCAAATTATAAGGTAAAATCATTAGATATAGTGAGAGTGTTAATGAAACATCCTCCTTTCGAAAATATTATTATTCCAGAAAACATACCTTTAAATATTGTTTATGAAGACGATGCTTTATTGATTGTAAACAAAGAACCAGGGTTGGTTGTGCATCCAGGGCACGGAAATTACACAGGAACTTTGGTAAACGCATTGGCTTATCATTTCGAAAATTTACCATTAAATAGCAGCGAACGCCCAGGATTAGTACACCGAATTGATAAAGATACAAGCGGTTTGTTGGTAATTGCAAAAACAGAATTTGCGATGACAGAGTTGCAAAAGCAATTTGCAGAAAAAACAACCGAAAGAGAATATGTAGCTTTGGTTTGGGGAAATGTGGAAGAAGATGAAGGAACAATAGAAAGTTACATCGGTAGACACGTAAAAGACAGAATGCAAATGGCCGCTTTTGATGATCCTGAAAAAGGAAAATGGGCAGTAACACATTATAAGGTTTTAGATCGTTTTGGTTATGTAACGTTGGTTTCTTGTCGTTTAGAAACAGGCAGAACACACCAAATTAGAGTGCACATGAAGCAAATAGGTCATACGCTTTTTAACGATGAAAGATATGGCGGAAACTTAATATTGAAAGGAACTACTTTTACAAAGTACAAACAGTTTGTAGAAAATTGTTTTTCAATATTGCCAAGACAAGCTTTGCATGCAAAAACATTGGGATTTGAACATCCAATAACAAAAGAATATTGTCAATTTGATTCTGATGTACCTGAAGATATGGTAAAATGTATCGAAAAATGGCGCAACTATTCGCAAAACTCAGCATTAGAAATCGAATAAATAAAAAGATTCTAGCAATAAATACACGAAGGTCAGACATGAATTGTCTGGCCTTTTTTAGGTATTAATGAATTTTGATTACAATAAAATTATTTTCAGGTTACTTTTAACGTTAAAAATTATTAGTTTAATAATTTTATAAAGCCAGATAAGTTAAATAAAATAGCTTCAGTTGCCGCTGAGTAGAATTTGGTTATCTTCGTGATATAAATTGTATAGGATTTTATGGAATGTATTTCTGTATTTGATATGCTTAAGATTGGTGTTGGTCCTTCTAGTTCTCATACTTTAGGTCCATGGAGAGCCGCTGAGCTTTTTATTAAAGAATTGCGTGATCGCAATATCTTTAATCAAGTTACTACTATTAAAATAGATCTTTATGGATCGCTTTCTCTTACAGGAGTAGGGCATGCAACTGATTTGGCCGTAATGTTAGGGCTAAGCGGAGCCGATCCAGAATATGTGCCAGTAGATGATATTAGTGGAATTATTGAAAAAATAAATACCCAACAAACTTTAATGTTAGGCAATGTATTGCCCTTATCTTTTAATCCAAAAGAAGATATTGTTTTTAATAAAAATTTTCTTCCTTTTCATGCAAATGGAATGATGTTTACAGTTCAGTATGATGAACATAAAATTTATGAATCTACATTTTATTCTATTGGAGGAGGTTTTGTTGTAAAAGAAGAAACAGCAGAAAATCCAGAAAATGACGAAATCAAAAAATCATTTCCTTTTCCAGTAGAAAAAGCAACAGAACTTTTAGCTTATTGCAAAGAGCAAAATAAAAAAGTTTCTGAAATTGTGTATGAAAACGAATTGTCATTGCGTTCTGATGAAGAAATAAGCAAAGAACTAATGCGCGTTTGGAACACAATGTTAGAATGCATGTACATTGGCTGTCATACAGAAGGAATTTTGCCTGGAGGATTAAATGTGCGTAGAAGAGCGTATGATTCGCATCAAAAGCTAAAAAGCGATTTGCCTTATAACAATCCGCAAGAATGGTTGCAAACCATCAGAAAAACAAAGGTTTATTTCCGTCAAATATTAAAATGGGTAAGTTGTTTTGCTTTAGCCGTAAATGAGGTAAATGCTTCATTGGGTAGAGTAGTTACTGCACCAACAAACGGAAGTGCAGGAGTAATTCCGGCGGTTTTGATGTATTATTTAGTGATTGAAAATCACAAAGCATCAGAAAAAGAAATAAAACAATTTTTGATGGTTGCCGGTGAAATTGGAAGTATTTTCAAAAAAGGTGCTACAATTTCGGCAGCAATGGGCGGATGTCAAGCAGAAATTGGCGTTTCAAGCGCAATGGCAGCGGGAGCATTATGTGAATTGATGGGAGGATGCCCTGAACAAGTAATGGTAGCGGCAGAAATTGCAATGGAACATCACTTAGGATTAACTTGCGATCCGATTGGCGGATTAGTGCAAATTCCGTGTATTGAACGAAATGCAATGGGAGCAATAAAAGCAATTAATGCAGCAGAATTGGCGTTGGATACAGATCCGAGAAATGCAAAAGTACCTTTAGATAAAGTGGTAAGCACGATGTGGGAAACAGCAAAAGATATGAATCATAAATACAAAGAAACATCAGAAGGCGGATTGGCAATAGCCGTAAGTCTTACAGATTGTTAATAGAATAAAAAAGGTGGATTATTTAAACCCACCTTTTTTTTATTCTGTCTAATCCAAAATTTTTATTCTGTAACACCAGAAATATCCCAAAGCCTTTCAAATTATTCTAATTTTACCTTTTAGCATACTTTTTAAAAGATAAACCTCGCTTAAAAAGACTTAAACGAGGCCGAATATTTTAGTTTTCACCTTAAAAAGGAGTTGTGCAATAGTTACCGATGTTATAGGCAGTTTTTATTTCCATTCGTTTCTTAAATTTCGCCATTCTTTCCAAAATGTCAAGTACCCTTTTTTTTCGAAGTCGTCTGTTGGAATTGTCTTAGGTAAACTTGTTTTATAAAAGTCTTCAACTTGGTCTACAAAGTCTAAAACAATTTTTTGATACGTTTTTTTGTCAATAATTACTTCTTGTCCGTTGTCAGAAATATGTTTTACTTTTTCATTTTCTATATGAATAATTGTCCAATCTATTCCGCTTGGACAACCGCAGATACTCACAAAATCATTGCAGTCGCCTGCGATAATGAAATGCCCGCAACAAGGAAGTAATTGACTTGCGTAATCGTCTTTTTTATAGTCGCTTTTTAGTGTTCGCAACAAATATAATGCTGTAGAACTCACTGTTACATCTAAACTATCTTTATCAGCTATAACTTCGTTTCCTATTTTTACAAAAACATGTCCGTGAGCACAAAGGTCTGCGGGATTGTCAACATTTGTTATCCAATGCAAGTCAAGTATTTTTATATCAAAATTGTTTTCTTTCATTAATTTACGTTCTGTCGCTCTAAAATTGCCTATAACGTTTCGGGGCTTGGCGTCAGTGGCGGAAATTGAAGCGAAAAGTTTCAATTTAGCGACACGGTAAGCAAAAGCCAATTCATTGAATAAATTTAAGAAAATAAGTCAATGTAATTGGATTTTTGCGGAATAGAAAGCCGAAACTTTCAATTTATCACTTAACCCGCCATTGCGCCAAACTCATGTGCTTGTTGCACAACTCTAAAATAGGCTAATTATTCGTATTTTTAGCTATGCAAGGACGAAAAGAATTTACCCCACAATTATTTTACGAACTAAGCTTGGACAGATTAGTTCCATCAGATAACTTTTATCGCCGTGTCA
>JASLED010000033.1 GCA_030151255.1 Flavobacterium sp. | reverse complement strand
CAACAACTTGTTCTCTTTTACTAAAGACTTTAAAATTATAACATCAGGTTTCGCAGAAGTTGATATCACCAATAACTCTCGACACGATCTTCTTCAAGCTCCATTTAATATATTCTCCTCAGAAAAAGAAATTTTCTGCCCGATTCCTTATACCAATAACATTGTAGTTATAGATACAAATCAAAATAGTGCAACTATCAATATACAGATTAATAACAATCTGAAAATACCAAGTAATTTTGGAAGTGACCCTAAATTTAAAGGTAAAAGACTTAATTACTTAGAATCTAATAATAATTTGTCATTTGGTTTTACAGATTTTTACAAAAATAATGATTATGCTACGTTCAAAATATTAGGCAATAATTATCAAATATTATTTTATAATGTTGAAACAAAGAAAGCTTTCAGTACAGACAATATTCTAAGCGAAATGAATACATATAACTTGCCATTTATATCAGAAAGAATTTACGGAGTATCTGATGGTTTTTTTATCAGTTCTATAGATTCAAAACAGCTTTTTGAATCATTTCTACATACTAATAGTTATGATTACTTAAAAATAATACCCAATTCACTAAAGAAATACTTTGAAGGAAATATCTCTCAAAATCATGTACTAACACTATTTCGTTTGAAATAGAATTAAGATAGAGCTGACCATAAATAAATTATAATAATTATGAAAAAGACAAAAATTTTATTTAAAGCATTAGTAAGTCTAATGCTAGTAGGACTTGTAATTCCTACTTTTTTCACAACTGAAGTGTCCGCCTTTCAATTAGAAACGGGGCCTGATGTTTCTTCCGATTCGTCAATAACATCTCAATGCCTTTACCTCATACATAAGCCTCATTACGAGACTAAATCATCTAAAATAGTACCTTGTAATGCATGTAAGGTTGTAAGTATTAATGCTCATTATAGTCAAACAGATACTGCATTAGTAATTGGATTTACTTATATCCGAGCAAAAGAAGTAGTAAATGTCACTGCAAGAGAGTGTAAGCTGACTAATCAACAGAATGCAGTCTGTACTGAGACGACTTTGATTGGAGCTAATCCAACCTGTGATCCGATATACAAGGTCTTAGTTGAAGAAACAGGATCTAGCGAAGATTAATTCTAATAAATTAAATTAAAAAAATGGTCAGCTTTAATTAAGCTATGAATTACAAATATTAGTAAGATTTTTATTTTAAAAAAAATGATTAATTTTCAAATTATAGCTAATAAATTGTTTTTTAACAATTGTTATTTATACTTATTGATAATATTTATAATATCTTCTATCTTTTTATACTTTAACATTAATCTTATCTATTTTTCGAGAATTGATGATGGGTGGATGCTATTAAAAGACCCAATTTATAATGGAAATCTTAATTTAGCGAAGATAGGGGCTGTTTTTTCTCAAATTAAGTCTAATCAATATTCACCACTAAATACTATATATTATTTAATAATAATAAAAATTCACGGACTCGATTCATTTTATTTTCATTTATACTCTATTATACTTCATGTTATAAATGGGTTGCTATTTTTTAAATTATCACTATTAATACTTAGTTCCTTTAATATCTTAAACTCGAAAGAAATATCATTAATTGTTTCAGTTATTTGGTTTGTTTTGCCAATAAATATTGAGGCTGTTGTGTGGATATCCGCTTCAAAAGTTTTATTATACTCTTTGTTTAGCTTGTTGAGTTTTATTTGTTTCTATAATACCACAATAAAAGGAAATAAAATTTCTATAACTGCAATACTATTTTTTACGTTAGCATGTTTTTCAAAAGAACAAGCTGTTATGAATTTCTTTATTTTAATGGTATTTTTTCTTTCTGCAAGAAAGGATATTTCACTTAATTTTTTATTATTACTTCTACCTTATTTAATAATATCAATATCATTTGGAATATTAACATTATATATAAATATATATAGTAAAGTAAGTCATATATATATTGAATATCCATTTTCTAAAAGATTTTTTTTATCAGCCTATTGTATTTTTTCTTACCTATGGAAAACTATTATCCCAATTAACCTACACTACAACTATCAATTCCCTATTACACCTGATCAAAGGTTACCAATAAGATACTATATTATTTTTTTATTAGTTTCCATTATGTTTTATTGGAGTTTAGCTTATTTGAGGAAGAGTGAAATTAGAAACTTCTTTTACATGTGTTTAGGTTTTATAATTATAAATTTACTTTTAGTGATTCAAATTTTCCCATTACTTAGAATCTCTTTAATGGCGGATAGGTTTATGTATATGGCCTCCTTTTTTTTAGTCTTACCTATTATA
Organism: Flavobacterium sp.; assembly: GCA_030151255.1. Lineage (GTDB taxonomy): Bacteria > Bacteroidota > Bacteroidia > Flavobacteriales > Flavobacteriaceae > Flavobacterium. Next base: position 13,808 of record JASLED010000033.1, on the reverse strand, counting down.
ACCTTTTGTTTCATTAATCTCAAATTAAAAAATAAGAAAATTAAGTATATTTCTTTGAGTGTTTTAACTATTCTACTTATGTGGTATACAATTTATTCTCACATATTAGCAAACAATTGGATTCATAAAAATATTTTATAATGGACAAACTTCATACTATTTTACTGATTTTATTAGTTACTTCCATAAGTTGGATTATATATTTAAAGATTGAACAGATACCAAAATTAAATACAACATCAAACACTAATCATAATTCTATAACCAATTTATTATGGAATAATTATGTCTCTGTGTTAATAAAAGATGATAACGTGAAGATAGATCGAAATATTTCAGTTGAAGATACTTTATTGCAAAAAATAGAATTAGGATCTCTGATAAATAAAAAACCGAAATTAGTTTTTAGATACTCAAATTTAGATTGTAGGCCATGTATTGAAGAAACATTAAAACTTATTTCTGAATCAAGTCAAGTAATAAAAGATAATTCAATAATCATTTCAGACGATATTACATCTAAAGTGTTTATCAATCGTAATAAAAATTTTAAATATAGTATCCCACTTTATAATTTGGTTGATCAAAATATAGGATTCCATTTTGAAGGAAAAGGAATGCCATTTCTGTTTATTTTAACAGAAGATTTTCGTTCAACCTGCTTATTCACTCCTATTAAAGAAAATAAGAGTTTTACAAAGTCCTATTTAATGTCAATTGAAGAAAAGTTGTCTAAATGAAATATATAATTATCATATACTTATTACTCAAAATTAATGTTGTTTCTTGTCAAGTTATTGCCTTAAACAACATTAATTTAAATGATACTATTCGTATTGCTCCTGAATATTTATTTGGTGGTTCAATCAATGATTTTGTTTCAGATATATCGTATTTGCCTCTGCCAGTAATTGAAAAAAACACTATTGATAAAATCACTAAAATGTGCACAATAAATAATTTGATTTATTTATTAGATATCGATAATGGAATTTATATTTATTCAAAAAATGGAGAGCCTATTCTTCATTTAAAGAATTTGAAAATGCAAAATAAATCGATAAGAATATCTGATTTATCAGTGTTTGATAAAAAACTTAAGATTCAATTTTATCTTGAAAATAAACAGTTCTCAGCTATATTAGGCTCAAAAGGAGAAATTATTAACCCTCAAATACAAAAGAATCATAATATACTAGACTCAATTCGATTAGGTAAAACAGTTTTTTATGCGAGAGATGTGAAGAAAGGATCTATAGAAAAGATAGTTTTAGAAACTAAAGATAAACCACTATTAAAGTTATCAGATTCGACAAAAGTAAATTGGAATATCCATAGTATGGATTATCCTTTCTCTAATTCTTTTAACAAGATTCATGATTCGGTTGGGTATTTTGTGAGTTGGGGAGACTATCAAATATTTCAATTAAATGAAAAAGGAATTCAAAAAGCTATTCGTATAATTTTACCTATAGAGAGTACCATTGATTATGAAAAAATTCTTTCATTAAAGAATAATGAAGAATATGAATCATATCTGATGAATAATTATAAGGTAAGCCAAGGTTTTGAAAATATACAAATCTATAAAGACTACTTACTTCTTTATTATAGGGGTTATCCAGATATTAATATTATGTATAATCCTATGAGTGAAGAATTTTTTAACTTGAACAATTTAATACCTTCTAGTGAGAATGATTTTTTACCAATAATGAGTACTAAAGGTTTCCCTTATCTTATGTCGGACGGAGAATATCTTTTTACAATTATTTATCCTTATGACATTTTTGATATAATTCAAAAATTAGAAAATGAGGGGCATAAGGTATCTAATCTGTCCAATAAATTAGCTAAACATCCAAATCCAATTTTAGTTAAATTTAAATTAAAATGATCAAGAAGACAAGCGATATTAGGTATATTATACTAATATGTTATATAATAACTTCGTTTTTTTGTAGCGCTCAAACAGTATCGATCAGCATACTTGGATCTGTTGTAGACAGTACTCGAAATGATGTATTAAGGAATGCCTCTATTTCCCTTTTTAACCTGAATAAAAACAAGCTAGACCAAGTCACATTGACAGATAATTTTGGACAATTTAATTTAAAAATTAACAGTAAGGATTCGATATATAGATTAGATATTACACACACGGGTTACGAAATAAAAAGAATAAATTTTAATTCAAAAAAAGTAAAAAGTGAGGACTTTAAAAGTATTTCATTAAAGATAAAATCTAATAAATTGGATACAATAGATTTAAGTCCTGTCAGGATGAATAGGGATACAATTGAATTTATAGCGGATTATTTTTCCTTAGATTCTAATGCTGTAATAGAAGATTTATTATACAAATTGCCAGGTCTCATTATTTGGGGAGACGGAAAAATAACTTATAAAAATAAAATAGTTCCAAAAGTTCTTGTTAATGGTCAAGAGTTTTTTGGAAGCGATAAAGGTATAGCATTAAAGAATATTCCCAAATCCTCTGTAGATAAAATCCAGTTGTATGAGACAACACAACGCTATGAAATGGAAAATAATAGCAGTAGCTATGAAATGAATGTACAATTGAAAAAGGGAAAAGAGAAAATGCTTTTTGGGAATATAGCTATGGGGTATAGTTTTAACAAATATCTAGATGTAAGTTCGAGTTTAAATTATAGAGATGATCTAAACCAAGTCAGTTTAATTTATGCTAAAAATAATATAAATAAAAATCTTTCATCTATAGATCAGTTATTGTCAAACTCTGCCTATAAAGGCGTCGGTATATCAGCAGATTATAATCCTAATTTTTTTAAATCGGGATTAAGCAGTGAAGATGTTATTGGTGCTCGATACTATCGAAATTTTAATAGTTTATCCAAAAAAAGTACGAAGTATCTTACGACTAGTTTTTTGTCAAAATGGTCAAATGAATTTAATGTAGATAGCAGTAGTATAAATTATGTAAGTCAAGCTCTAAATAATAATTATTCAAATAGAAAAACACAAAATGATAGAAGGGGATATGAAAACCAAATGAACAGTTCATTTATCAATTATTTCGACTGGAACAATAGACCTACATCTATTACTGCATTATTATCCACTAATGTTTCTGATTTTAAATCTTTGAATAATTCTGAAGTGGAATTTGAATTTTCCAATAACCATAGTAAAAACAATCTATTGTCTCAGTCAGATAATAAAAAAACTCATGTATATTCTAAAGTTGGAATAGATATTGAGCCAAAATTAAATCATTATAATTTCCTGAATAAGATAAAAATAAATACTTTTCTTGAGGTTTCTTTGAAAAACTCAAAGAGTCTTCTTAATCGCAGTAATGATTATATCAATTTTATAGATAATTTAGAAAGCAAACAATTTAACAGATTGTATTCCAGTACCCAGAAAGGGTATAATGCAACCGCTAATCTAAGATTAACATACGATAATATATCAATATTCCAACAGACATCAATCACCAATGAAAAGAGTGATTACCATGTAGATGATTTGAATGAAGGGGTTTATTCAGTAAATTATTTAACTAGAGAAGAAGAGTTGATTCGCTATAATTTAGAACAAGGATTATCATATAATAAACTGTTATTTTCCAAAAAGCGATTAGGTAGGTTTAAAAAGCATTTAAATTTATATGCTAATGTCGTAAATAGAATTTATGTTAATGATAATCAATCAACTTTTATATCTCGAAATATTAAACAGAATTTCATAGGCTTGATAGCTAGTTCTGGTCTTTCGTATAATTATGAAAAGATTAGTAAATATAATTTCACATCAAATATTAATACGAACTATAATGAAGTTTATCCTGAAATAGATCAACTTAGTCCTATCTATGATGATATTAATCCTTCATCAAAACAAATAGGAAATTTAAATTTACGTCAATCTAATAAATATGTTTTCAATTGGAAAACAACTTTACAACCTAGTAATAGCCATGGAGTTAATTTTACTTTTGATATTAAAAAAGAATATTTCAATCATGAAATCATTGACAGTATAGTTTATGCAGAAAATCAAACGGAATACTATAATATAAACTCATATAAAAGAGGTGAAAATTTTTCTATTAATTTTATTCAAAAAGCTGCTAAAATATTCAAAAACAGGGATAATATTAACTATGAGTTTTCTTTAAGATTTTCAAATAGATTAAAATATCAATATATCAATATTGATTTGTATAAATTGAATCAAAATACATATTCAGGAACGTTTAATATTTATTATACCAAAATTGACAAACTTCAGTTAGGTGTAAAAAATACAGTAAATCTCTATGCATCTAGAAGGCTGATTGAAAATGAAGATTATACCGAAAAATTCACTAATCTGAACTGGAATAGTACATTCGTAATAGCATATGGAATTACCAAGAATTGGCAGATAAATAACAATGTGACCAATAAATTATTTAAATATAGCACTATAGATAATTTGTTTATTTGGAATGTTAATAGCACATATAGAATAGGAAAGCAGAAAAATTACGAAGTAAAAATGTCTATATATGATATCTTAAACCAAAATAAGGGAATTTATATTTCAAATAATATTGAATCTACAACAATTGGTTATAAAAATACGTTAAATCGATTTTTTATGCTATCAATAGCATACTTTCCAAGATATTTCTAACGTTTGGACTTGTTACTGCAAGCCCATTGAATTTAGATAATATATCAACGGAAGATTGAGTATAAATGAATTATTGTAATCATGGAGTTCATAGGGTATGACTTTCCTGTTTATACAATAATTCTTGTATTTAAGAAAAAATAATTATGAGCATTATCGACCAGAAAGCCCATCTTCAAATAGATAGCATTCAACAAAATGTCATCTATTTGAAGAATATTGTGGACCATGATGTTTTATAAAAAAATAAAACATCATGAATATTAACATCAATAATCTGTTCATTTTTATTGAGCAAAATCAAAATGATAAAGTTAAATCATTCTTATTAGATAATGGTATTGAAATTAAAGATGAGTTTGGCAAAACTGCCTTACATAACACTTCATTTTATAATAATACGGAGCTTTTAGATTGGTTATTAAATAACGGATCCGATATAAATATGCAAGATAATAATGGATATACTGCTTTGCATTTTGCGGTACAGGAAGTTCATGATGAAATTGTAAAAATATTATTAAAAAACAATGTAAATCTAGATATACAAGATATTAATGGAAATACTGCGTCTTGGGTTTGTGTTATGCATTGGAAAGGGGGTAAAAATTTGATTAACCTTAAAGAATTATATAAAAAAGGAGCAGATTTTAGTATAAAAAATAATGCAGGAAGAAGTACTCAAGATATAGTGCCAGAAAAAATAATGAATGAATTAAAATATTAACACAAAATTGTGGACAGTGTCATATTCAGTTAAGTTGAATTAAATATATTTTTTTCAAAAGGAATTTCCGGTTATTATCTTCTGTAACCTCGAGATCGATCACGCTTTTGGATTTGTTCTGGATTTTCTTCTTTAGTAACTTTCATCTGCTCAAATCGGCTTAGTTCCCTTTCTTGCTTTTCAGCTCTGTTGTCTATTGTTATTTTACATTTAACAGCACTATCAATATACTTATCAAGAACCTGCTTACGTTGTAGACTAGGCTCTTTAACAGGATTCTGTGCAATTTTCTGTTTTTCTTGTTCCAATCGCTTATTATAGGCTTCCGCTTTAGCGTTTTCCTCCTTTATTTCCTTATTAAAGAAAAGAGGTACTTTTTTTATCTCCAATGATTGAGCTTTTCGAACTTTATCCTCATATGCTTTACGTTTATCGTACTGCTTACGCAAAGACAAACTTTCGGAAATCGTATCTCTTATCCCCTTTTCTAAATCCGATTTAATCAATAAAGGAATACCTTTGACTTGATAAGAATAACCAAGCGGAGTACGCTCCAAACCTCGTATTTTCAAGATATGGTTGACATTAGCACTATAGCCCAAAGACATACAGCGAGAAAGAGCATCTTGCAAATCTGCTCGTAAATGATTCTCTACCTCTTCCCTACTAATACTTTTCTTTTCTGGAATAGTTTTACTGTTATGTGCTAATACCTTGCTGATATCACCCCATTTAGCTCCTATTTGAGAGCCTTTAACACTGATCTTGTCCGTTTTGAATGAAACACCCGAAATACCGTTCTTATTCCCCATTAATCGAACATCAATACCCCTACTTTCCAATGCCTTTTTAAAAGCAGCTGCAGTATTGATTTTTTTATCCTGCAGAACTTTTATGACCTCATTTTTAATAACAACCTGCTGTTCTCCCTTATTCGGATTTTTATCTAAACTTGTTTTTTTATGTTTCGCTCGGTGCGCTTTCTTTTCTTCACTCGTAGCATAGCGAAACCCTTTCTCTTGACTTGGATCATAAAAAACAGTTCTACCCTCCGTTCTCCGTAAGCCTTGTTCCTGTTCCACCTTATCACAAGCTACTTGCAAACGTTCTATAATACGCTCATTACTCACCAAACTACCATCCATGCCAATACGATTGGCAACAACATGATAATGATCATGCGCCTTATCCCGATGCTGCACCAAAACATATTGATGGTTGTCTGCGGAAATACCGACTTCTTTCAAAATCGCATGAACAGCTCTTTCTGCTTCTTCTCTCCCTAACTTCTCCTCAGGATGAAAGTTGATTTGAAGGTGTAAAACGGGCTTTTGCACACGATCCCTGTCATCGGCAATATCTCGCATTTGACGACCTATATCGCGGCTTGTTCCATGCACATTACTATACTCCAAAACAACAGCTCGTTGATTCTCGGGCAGCTGCTTTTGTTCCTGCAGCGCATAACTAACGGCTTTACTAAATCCGTTTCCTGTATTAGCGTTTGCGGTAGGCATGGCGGATCTCGTCTATTAAGGTTTTTAATATCGTTTCAAGCTCTGGCTTGCGCTCGCCTGTTTGGTTGTAATGCCGAGTCAATTGGTTCAAGTTATTAGCAATACCATTAAGTGTTTTCTTGTCTTCAGCATCGACTTTTATAACCTCGCCAAAGAGTAGCATCTGACGAGCATAGGAACTTATTTTTAAACCTTCACTTTCCGCCCGAGCTTGTATCTTTTGTTTGTCTTCGCTACTTAAACGAAGACGTAAAACACTATCTTTTTCCATATAAAAAACTTGCTTTTTTACCCACCCCTGGTTGCTGATAGCCAGCTATCAGCAACCAGGGGTAACACTCCAAAATTTCAGCGAAGCGTGAAGAAATTTTGCTCCAGGATTTTCAGCGAAACGCAGTGCAGCGTATAGAAAATCCATGCTCCGCAGGACGAGGGAAGAAAGAAATGTAGATGCAAATGGTAATTTGTAGCTACATTTGTGCCTCCTCGCTTCGTGCAGGTAGACTAAGTTAATGAGAAATAAGGATTGAGCAAAATCCGTTTTCGAAATTGACTTAGTAGCGAGGTAAAGGTAACCGACTAAGGTTACCTTTACCGAAGCTGATAGCCCACTAAAGGCGGTCAGAAAATGCTGTTTCTAAATCTATTATTGATAGATTTAGAAACAGCATTTTTATATAATTATGTAATGTTTCAATTATATACTTTTTCCTACCCTCATTTTCGGCTTGTTGACTTCGTCTGGCTTACTCCCTGCGGTCGGGCTGTTTAAAAAAAATGTATTTAAATGGATAGCTTTATTATTACAGTAAATGAAAAAACAGACTCCTTTACACCTGGATAAAGAACTGTACAATTACATCGAAAAATTGGAAAAAAAACAGAAACGTAAAAAATTTCATAGCATCCGCCAAAACGGATGCTATGAAATTTTAGGAGCCAAATAACAAAACAAAAAAAGCGGTGGAAGAACTACGTGCTGAATACGCCAATTTAAAGCGACACAGCGCTCCTAAGGACTTATTTAATATTTTTACAAGCCGATCGTAGGAATAGACATACTAACGGCTTCTAATAGCTTTAAAATGGTTTTTAGAGCATGTTATGAACTGTACTAGAGAAGAGATGAAAAAAACTATTTATCATCGTAATGACCATAAGCCGAAAGAACAAGTACAATTATCCCTTCTTCTTCAATCAGATAAATTAAACGATGCTTATCGGTAATTTTACGTGACCATTGATTCACCCGATTTTCACCTAATGGTTTGGGATGACCTGTACCAAATGTAGGATGTTCTTCTAGTTCCTTGAGCAGCTTACTTAATTTCTTATACGCTTGGGGTTCTGATTTTTTAAGTTTTAAAATATCCTTAATGGATACTGGCGTATAATTAATCTTGTACATCAGCTTCTACACGATCTAAAAAATCATCCAAACTTTCTCCATCGTTCATCGCATAACGTTGTCCTTGATTCGCCTGTGCTAAAGACTGATCTATTTTAGCTAAGAAATCAGCTTTACTCAGCACAGTATCATCAGCTGTAACAGGCACAATGCGGTAAGCCTTATTTTTCTTGCGTTGAACAAGGATCTCCTCCCCTTGATCCGCACGGTCAAAGTAGCTTGCTTGGTTCTCTCGAAACTCTCTGGAAGTAATAACTAACATAATCTTAATATTTGTGTACCAAAATAGTACACAAATATAGCTATTTTCCTAAAAGAACGCAACCGAAGGGCGATAGCGTATGCCCAAAGGGATGCAAGCCACAAATGCGCAAGGGTAAACATTTTAACCAAAAAACATAACTCATTGTTATTGAATATATATTACATTAATATGACAAATAGTTCGCGCGCAACTTTTATTTTTTTACAAATTCGTTTTCTCGTTGATTTTCAAATCTCCAAACCTGTCAAAAAGTCACCCCTCAAAGTCAAAAATAGAAGATTATTATCCTAAATAATGTACAAACGTTTTTTTAATTATTTTAATATATTTAATTACTTTGCGAGCTCTGTGAGCACTTTAAATCAACAAGTTACAATCTCAAAAAACACTTTTTATAAGCTAAAAAACACTTTTTATAAGCTAAAAAACACTTTTTATAAGTTAAAAATATCTTTTATTTAAATCAGTGTTTTTTAATTGTGTGTTTTTTAATTACCTTTATAATGAGATACAAACAAGAGAATTTATATGGAATTGTTAACTATTGAGGAAGCAGAAGTTTTAGGCGAAAAGCATTATAAACAACATAATGCTATAACTTCAGGTCGCTATGATTTTACGGCTTGTCAACTAGATATTCTCTTTATGATTCTTTCTTCTTTAGAAGAGGATAAACTAACGTATACAATTAGAGCAAAGGATATAGAATTACTTACTGGTAGAGAATGGAATTATCAGCAACTAAGAAAATCAACTGAAGATATTGGTTCAAGAATGTTTGAAATTGAAAAGGCTGGCTCTTATAAACAAATTTGGCTATTTCAATCAGTAGAATATTTAATTGGTAAAGGAGCTTTTGAAGTCATGATTTCAGAGCCAGCAAAACCATTATTCTTCGAGCTTAAAAATAATTTCACACACTTTCAATTAAGATCCGTATTAGGTTGTACTTCAAGCTATGCAAAACGCCTGTATATGCTAGCTTGTCAATGGCGTACAATTGGAAGATTTCCAAAACCTATTCCAATTATTGAACTAAAGCAAATGCTTGGCCTTGTTGATAAAAAAGGAAAAGAACAATACACTCAAATAGGCCAACTTAAAGAGAAAGTCTTAGATGTTGCTAAACGACAAATAAACCAAAATACGTATATATCTTTCGACTATGAGTTATATAAACGTGGACGTTCGTATGAATATATTCAGATATATGTAAGTATACATAAGGACAAACCTAAGCAACTAGAAATCGATTATAAAATCCCTGTTAAGGAACAAAAAAACATAAGAACTATTATGGCTTATGGCATTAGCGAAGAGTATGCTGAATTAATTGTTAAAAATGGGTTTGATGAATTTATAAAGTTTGTAGAGAAGGTAAATGAGAGGGCTAAAAAAGGAGAAATAAACGTGGAAAATGCTGCTGCTTATATCATTGGGACTTATCAGAAAAAAGGGGTTTTACCAAAATAAATATTTAAAGTAATAACGTGTTTACGTAAATACGTTATTACTTTAAATATTGCCTTATAGCTTCCTCAATTAATAATTTTACATTTGTGCCCTCTTCAACAGCTTTAAGCTTTAGGGCTTTTATAAGTTCTTTATCTAACCACAAAGTATAAGTTTGTTCACTATCTCTTTTATTGGTTTTTACAGGTACAACCTTTTGTTTAGGAACATCATTAGGTTTTACTTGTTTCAATTTATCGAACGGATTATTTGCCATTATAATAACTCTAAAATTTCACTTGTTAACTTTCTTACTTCCTCTTTAGCATTTTCATCTGAACTTGTTAAAACTCCTCCAGTCAGAAAGGTATTTGTATAAGCTACACGGTCTCTTATTTCTCCAATAATAGGCAAGTCGTATTCTTTTAGTTGCTCTTTAGCTTGCTCGGTAATACTCGCTCTAGGCTTTACCATATTTAGAACTATAGCTGCTTTTAATTTCTTGTTTGATTTTTGAGCTTCTTTTACAAGCTCAACAGTCGAGCGTATCGCCATTATATCAGGAACACCTGCTTTTGTAGGAATAATTACTAAATCAGACTTTAAAAATATAGGCAACATCTCATTCATCAAATACGGCGGAGTATCTATGAATAAAGCTTCAAAATCCTGATCGTAGATATTATTACTAAATGGGATAATGGTTACGTCTGGAATTAAACCTTGTAATTGTATCGTTGATCCCTGAGGATCTATATCGGTTAATATAGTGTTCACATTTTTAGCAAATGAATACGCTAAATTTAACGCTAGTGTACTTTTTCCTACACCTCCTTTTTGATGGGCTATTGTTATTATTTTTGACATAATAATTTGTAAACACGTATTTACGTCAATACGTGTTTACAAATATATAAAATGTTATGAATATAATATAATTGTAAGTATATCAGCTTATACAGAGGATAATTATGTTCATTTTTAATATCTTATTATTAAAAATATAAACGAGAAATTATAGTTGTATCTATTGTGCTGAATTTGGAGTCGTAAAAAGTAGTAGTATCATTTCCAATATATTTTGGCAAAAATTTATCAAATTTATTGAATTTAGCTTTGTTAATGGAAAGGGTATTTTTAATCAGAGTTAAGTTAACAGGGTTTAGATTAGTGGAATCATTAAATGAAATTTTGTATCCCTTTTTTGTTTTGAATATGTCTTGATAAAAGGAAACTTTACCATTAATAATGGCAAATTTTTCAAAAAATCCATAGCTCCATTGATTTGTTTTAGGATTATACCAGTTACCAATATAATCTTTTCGTAGGATTGTTTTATTCGACTGGGCATTTAATATTGTTGTCCAAAGAAATAATCCTATGATTATTATAAATCTCATATTTAAGTTATTATGTTAAACATAAATATACAACTACAAATCAATAAATTTAAAACTAGTTATTGGAACGTATTTACTTTGGATTTAAAATAAAAGACATTGGTAAATTAATGTACTATAATACGGTGGTATTATGAGACAACAGAACATCCCTAGTTCATAAACACATAAAGTTTATAGATCAATGGTCTGGCACTTTCTCACTTTCTGAAAAACTCGTCTCTTTAAATAAAATTTTATAAATTTATTATAGATGAGTTTTTGAGAAAAAATATGAAGATAGGATACGCTAGAGTTTCGACTAAAGATCAGAACTTAGATTTGCAACTTCAAGCCCTTCAAAAGGCAGGTTGTGAGAAGATCTTTGAGGAAAAAATTTCAGGATCGACAAAGAATCGACCTGAACTGGAAAAGATGATCGAACAGTTTAGACCAGGCGATGAACTTTATGTTTGGCGCCTTGATCGATTGGGGCGAAGTCTGAAGCATATCATTGATTTAGTATTAGCGCTAAGCGAAAAAGGCATTATCATAAAGGGGCTGACCGACGGGGTTGATACCAGTACTATCAATGGAAGGTTGTTTTTGAATCTTATGGCCTCATTAGCGGAATATGAAAGAGAGTTAATTCGTGAACGAACGAAAGCTGGTTTGCAATCAGCCCGAGCACGCGGTAGGCTAGGAGGTAGACCCAAGGGATATAGCAAAGAAACCATTTCCAAGTTATTACTCATGCGTTCAGTCTACCAGGATACAAGCAAGAGTCCAGAGGAGATATACACAGCACTTGGTTTGACACGTGCTACTTTTTACCGCTATGCGAAGATTTTGGATACTCATACGGATGAGGAAATACGAAAAATGTCGATTAAAAAGTAGAAGTCAAAAATTTAATATGATGACTCTTAAAAAAATCACATTTATAGCTGATCCGGTTGCTGCTGGAAAAAACTACATTAATGGATGAAATTTATAAAATAATTCTCTCTTAAGTAAATAGATCTAAGTGTCCAATTTAGTTTGATGACATACAATTATTTAATACAGATTATCATCTGCTATGATATAAAGAGGTCTTTTCTTAACCTCCAAAAATATTTTCCCTATATACTCTCCAACAAGCCCTATCATAATAAATTGTAGTCCTGAAACAAATAAAAAACATACTATTAAAGATGTCCAACCCGCAACTACTTTGTGAGTAAAAAAATACATATATAAAGCATATATTGTGTATAAAAACGATATTATTGATAAACTTAATCCAAATAATGAGCTAATTCTAAGAGGAGATATACTAAAAGATGTAAAACCATCAATAGAAAGTGACAACATTTTTCTCAAGGAATACTTTGTTTTACCATAAATCCTTTTCTCAACAGTATACGATATTTCATACTGACTAAATCCTACCCAAGAAACTAGACCTCGAATAAAAATACTGGACTCATTAAGCCCTCTAAGAACATGTACAACCTTAGCATCAAGTAGTCTGAAGTCTGCTGCTCCCTCACTTAACTTAACTTTTGAAAAGAAGTTATATGCTTTATAGAATAAAAATGACGTTTTCCTCTTTAAAAACGAACTTGTTGCATCTAGCCTACGACTATAAATAACTTCATAACCTTCTTCCCATTTCTTTATCATCTCTCTTAAAATAAATATTGGATGTTGAAAATCAGCATCCAAGCAAATGACAGCATCCCCATCAGCATGATCGTACCCTGCTTTTAGAGCCAATTGATGTCCAAAATTTCTAGACAAACTAATATATTTCACTCTTTCATTTAATTCAGATAACTGTTTTATAACAGTTAGAGTATTATCTATACTTCCATCATCGACGAATAAAATAGAAAAATTATACATCCCAAAAAGCTCACTATTAATAGTATTAAATAATGGGAAAATATTATCCTCCTCATTCATACAAGGAATAATAATAGATATTTTAAATGGAGTTCGTAACATATTTATAATTAATAACGTTTTTTATAAAACAATCTCTTTATATCTTGCTCTAATTATGTGTTTTTATTCTATAATAATTTACTGTAAGTCTTTATATTAAACATTTAGGTCTATCTCCTTAAATAGAGATTGTTTTTATTGATTTTTGTTGACGATCTACATCTACAATAGTTTTCTTTATTTCCTCATAGATGTCAGGTTCAAAAATCTTAGGATAGTGATCAAAAAGTATCTCTTGTCTAAACAGATAAATCTACCTTCCTAATTGCAACAATAAATAATTTTATATTATTAAATATTAATATTTAATAATATATTTAATAATATAAAATATTAACCATTATTAATTAATAACTGTTCACATTTCTTATACAACAGTTCATTTAGTAGGAGACTATTAAAT
>JASLED010000009.1 GCA_030151255.1 Flavobacterium sp. | reverse complement strand
TGCTCCATTAAAGCAGCCATTGGCGACATTTCATTCATCTTAAAAGTACTTTCTTCTTCCGAATTTTGTTCTTTAATTGAAACTGAATCAATCGTTTTTGACTCATTTTTACAACTTAATAAAGTAAAAAAAAGCAATAATCCTATTATTTGACGAATCATAAATATAATTTATTTAGCAATTCCTATTGCATCAGCCTCAAAAGAATAAGTGATTTTTGGCTCAATAATTTGAGCAATTTCTTCTTCTGATTTTCCTGCATCTTTTGCATAATGTTTCAACTCATCAACCGAAACTACTGAAACAAATGCTTTTCCATTCATTATTACATCATGACCAGCAGCATTCATTGGAGCAAAAAATCCGTAATCTTTAAAACGTACAAATCCATTTTTCTCTTCTCCTAAATCTACCTTCATCCAGCAACCTTTCTTTTGGCAAACTTCCTGAATATTAGTAGAAAAAGCTACATTTATAGTATCTCCTGGTTGAAGATTTTTGAATTTTTCATTCATTTCTTCTTTGGATAAAAAAGAAACGCCTTCAGCCATTTCATCGCCAAAAAATTCATAGTTGGTTGTATCTATACTACTTTCTACTGCTTGCACTTCTTGTGCCACTTCTTTTTTACCGCAACTAGTAAAGCTAAATACCAAAATTCCAATACTTAATAAAACTATTCTCATACAATTCAATAAATAAAAATATATTATTCAAAGGTAAATTAAAAAAAGTAACTAAAAACAATAAGTTTACTTCATTAATATTGTCTATTTCTTAAATATTCTTAAGATAATTTTTGATTAAATAAAAAAAACGAAAACCCTATAATTATTCTTTAATTAAAGTTTAAAAATAGCCAGTTTTTTTGCTATTTTTGTAAGGTAGCATTATATTTATAGCTGCTAAAGTTTGTCTTTAAAACAACAACAACTTTTAAAAAATACTATAATAATGAGTTTAGAAACAAAATTTGATATTTCTATCGAAAAAATAGAAAAATCTAGAGTTGATTCGGTAGATTTCGAAAATGTAAAATTTGGATCTATTTTTGCAGATCATATGTTGGTTTGTCACTATAAAGATGGTGAGTGGGGAAAAGTAGAGATAAAGCCTTATGGACCTATGAGCTTTGCACCTTCTATAAATGTTTTTCATTACGGACAAGCAATTTTTGAAGGAATGAAAGCTTATAAAGATGAAAATGACGATGTTTGGTTATTCCGTCCACGCGAAAACTGGGCTCGTTTTAATAAATCTGCAGAACGTATGACTATGCCTCATATTGACGAAGGTAGATTTATTCATGGATTGAAAGCTCTTTTAAACTTAGATAGAGAATGGGTAAGAAAAGGTGAAGGAAACTCTTTATACTTACGCCCATTTATGGTTGGTACACACGAAGGTGTTGTTGCTGGTCCGTCAAGTGAATTTATGTTCTGCATTATTTGTTCACCTGCTCGTACTTATTATTCAGGAAAAGTAAAAGTGCAAATTGCTGAACACTACAGCCGTGCTGCAAACGGAGGAGTTGGTTATACAAAATGTTCTGGAAACTATGGAGGACAATTTTATCCTACAAAATTAGCTCAAGAACAAGGATATCAACAAGTAATTTGGACAGATGATGCTACGCATACAAAATTAGAAGAAGCAGGTACAATGAACGTATTCTTCGTAATTGGAGATACTTTGATTACTGCTCCAACAAGTGAGCGTATTTTAGATGGTGTTACAAGAAAAAGTTTACTTGACATTGCGAAAAGCAAAGGAGTTAACGTAGAAGTAAGACCTATTGTTGTTCAGGAATTAGTAGATGCACATGCAAAAGGAGAATTAAAAGAGATTTTTGGTGCAGGTACAGCAGTTACTATTGGGCAAATTGAAGGATTTGCTTACCAAGAAAAATACTACGAATTGCCAAACGTAGAAGATAAAGATTCTGTTGCACTGATGTTAAAACATAACTTACAAGGTATTCAACAAAAACTTATTGAAGATACATTTAATTGGACTGAAAAAATCTAATTATCCATTTTAAAAAAAATAAAAAACGGCAGAATGTTCTGCCGTTTTTTTATTCACTAAATTCAATGTTTTTCCTTATTTTTGTTGATAAAAATAAATATTATGTTTACCTCAGGTCAATTACAATTCGCTATATTTTTTATTATTGCATTTACTATAATTATAGTGATAATGTATAGAAAAGATCTTAATTTACATCGCAAATATTACAAAAACAGACTGTGGATCTTGCTTGCCTTTTTAGCTTTTATTGGATCTTTATTTATCTTGAAAAACATACTGAAATAAGTCTTTACATCTATACATATCAACATTAATCATGAAAATTCTAAAGTACTTTTCTCTCTTATTATTACTTACTTTTATTTCGCTTATTGTTTTTATTCTGACTCAGAGTGGTACTTTTAAAATAAATAAAACATTTGAGTTAGATGCTTCTCAATCAATTGTTTACAATTATTTAAATAATTTAAACAACTGGAAGGATTGGATGGATTTAAAACAAATAGATGCTAATACCTATTCTTTAGAATTAAATGATTTAGGTACATTTGGTATTAAAAAAGAGTACAGTTATCCATATGATAGTATTTCTCAAGATATTTTAAATGATACTAAACTTTCTAATATTGTATGGAGGTTTAATTCAAAACAAGATAAAACAGTTGTAAATCTTACCTTTGAAGGTAATTTAGACATAAAAACAAAAATACTTACCTTCTTTTCTGGCAGCCCTGACAAAGTAGTGGAAAAAGCCTTAGAAAGAAATGTCAATTCTTTAATTGTATTCTTTATTAAACAATATAAAGAATATACTTTAGAAACAAACGGAAATAAAAATCAGAAAGCTTTATCATATATTTATGTAGAAGCCAACACAAATTATACAAATTTAAAAGCAACAATAGCCAAACTAGATCTGGAATTGAAAGGTTTTAGTGATAAAAATGCGCTTAAATTATCAGGAAGTCCATTATTATTAATTAACACATCAGATACAAATCATAAAATAGAATTTCAGTATGGATATGCAATTCAAGATTCTATTTTCTTAAATGATGAAGAAAAATACAAATTAGGTACATTGCTAGCTGATAATTATTTTGAAAGCACTGTTATAGGATATTATACACATTTACCTAAGGCTTTAGCAGAAATCTATAAAGTAATTAACAAATCTGAAGTATTTAACATCGATAACAATAAAAAAGCAATTTTAAAATTAGATGAATCATCGTTAAATCACAGGTTACCTTCTGAATGGAAAACTACCATACTAATACCAATCAGCAGCAAAGAAATTATTACACCAGTTTATAATTACAAGAACTATAATACAACAACATTAAATTCAATAAATAATACATCTGACGATAAAGTAATTATTACAAAAGAATAATATAAAAACAAAAGCGACAAGATATTTTTTGACGCTTTTGTTTATAATAACGTTACAATTATTATTAAATCTGCTAGTTTAGTTTAAACATCAAGTTAATACTTACATCCGATTCCCATAGCTTTTTTTTCATGCAATTTAATTTGAAACTATTAGAACATATGGTGAACAATTCGACTAAGTTACATTCTTTTTTTATTTTTTATTTATGAATATTAAATGATATAAAGATACTAGGACATCCTACCTTAGTATAATATCTATAAAGGGGTTACTTATTATTTGGTTGTTTTTTCACTTGCTTTTCAATATTTCGTTGAATTGTGTGTTTTGGTCTTGTCCATTTTGGTTTTTCACCTAAATCATGATAATTGGCCTCTTCAATTTCAACACTTTTTCTGTGTAAATGCTTTTCAAAAGGTTCTTGTGTAACCAATCCAAGATCTTTAAAAAGCTGCATATCTTCATTAATATCTGGATTTGGAGTTGTTAGTAATTTATCGCCTGCAAAAATTGAATTAGCTCCAGCAAAAAAGCAAAGAGTTTGACCTTCTTTGGTCATATTTGTTCTACCTGCAGATAATCTGATCTGAGTTTTAGGTAAAATAATTCTTGTAACAGCAACCATTCGAATCATTTCCCAAACCGATACAGGTTGCTGATTTTCTAAAGGAGTGCCTTGAACAGCCACTAAAGCATTAATAGGAACTGATTCTGGCTGAGGTATCATATTTGCTAAAGTAATTAGCATATTTGCCCTATCTTTAATAGTTTCTCCCATACCGATAATTCCGCCGCTGCAAACTGTAATATTTGTTTTTCTAACATTATTTATTGTTGCCAATCTATCTTCGTAACTTCGAGTAGAAATAATTTCTTCGTAATAATCTGCAGAAGAATCTAAATTGTGATTATAAGCATACAAGCCAGCTTCTGATAATCTTTGTGCCTGATTTTCGGTTAACATACCTAAAGTACAACACACTTCCATATCTAATTTATTCAGTATGCGTACCATTTCTAATATTTGGTCAAATTCAGCCCCGTCTTTTACATTTCGCCAAGCTGCTCCCATACAAATACGCGAACTTCCTCCTGCTTTAGCTCGCAATGCTTGTGCCTTTACCTGATTTACACTCATTAATTTTTCTGTTTCTAAATCTGTATGATAGCGAGCTGCTTGCGGACAATAACCACAATCTTCTGGGCAACCTCCAGTTTTTATAGAAATTAGCGTAGATACTTGTACTTTGTTTGGATCATGGTTTTGTCTGTGTATGGTGGCAGCTTTATATAGCAATTCCATAATAGGTGTATTATATAATGCAATTACTTCTTCAGTTAACCATTGTTTGGATTCAATCATTCTTTTTGTTTTTTAGTCTTCAGACAGGCAAAGATTAAGTTTTCATCTTGGATAAATCTGGTCCAGATTAAATAAAGCAATTAGACCGGTTGAGAAAGAATTAAGAAAACTTCAACTTTTGTAATTAGTTATTCTTCTCAATTGCTTTTAATTTTACGTTTCATCAAAATTTTGAATTATCATGAAAGTTGGAATAGATAGTATAGCTTATTTTATCCCTAAAATTCACCTTCCTATAGAAACCTTAGCAATTGAACGCAATATTGATCCACTGAAACTTACTAAAGGATTGGGATTGCGGAAAATGACTTTGTTGGATGTTAACCAAGATGTGATAACAATGGCGGCAAATGCAGCTTATAATTTATTACAAGACAACGAATTGATTTGTCCCAAAGATATTGCTAAAATATATGTTGGTACAGAAAGCGGATTAGATAATTCTAAACCAATTGCATCATACACCATCGGATTATTAGAACAAGTATATGGCAGTAGAGCGTTTAAAAATTGCGATGCTGTAGATCATACCTTTGCTTGTATTGGAGCGGTTGATGCTATGCAAAATGCAATTGATTTTATAAAAGCAAATCCTACAAAAAAAGTAATTGTTATTGCAACAGATTACGCAAAATATGATTTAGCATCAACTGGCGAATATACTCAAGGCGCAGGCGCAATAGCTTTGTTACTAAAAGCAAATCCGAGAATTATGGAATTCTCGTCAGAAACTGGCGTTGCTACCGAAAGTGTTTTTGATTTCTTTAAACCTTATCGCAGTATAAAAAAATCAGATCTTACAAAAAATGAGTTAAATCAGTTATGGAATGGTATAGAAGAAACAGAAATAAGTATTCATAAAGATCAGCCTGTTTTTGATGGCCAGTATTCTAATTCGTGTTATATTAATCGAATAACTGAAGCATATCAACATTTTAAAGAATTAAATAATATTCAAGAAAAAATAGTTTATGAGCAATGGAAAGCAGTTATAATGCATTTGCCTTATTGCTATCAAGGAAGAAGAACGTTTTATGAAATTGTGTTGCAAGAACATCCAGAATGGATTGATGTTTTGGCAAATGATGTAAAAGAACAGATAAAAACCTTTACAAAATCTGATAAATACAAAGAAATTATAGATGCAAAATTAATGCCTGCTGAGGTTGTTTCTGGCGAAATAGGAAATATTTATTCAGGATCAATCTTTTTAGGATTACTGTCAACACTTTCTTATTTTGAGCAAAAAGAAGAAGAATTAGATGAGGAAACTTTTGGATTTATAGCTTATGGTTCTGGTTCTAAATCAAAAGTATTTGAAGGAATATTAAAATCTACTTGGAAGGAAGGAATGCCTAAAAAATCTATTTTTAAACAATTGCAAGAATCTGTTGCTATTGATTTTTTAACCTATCAAGCCTTACATAAAAAAGAACAAAAAACACCAATTAATAATGCATTTAATGAATTTGTATTAGATTATATCGAAACTGAAAAGTCAAATTTAATTGGCGCAAGATATTATAAATTTATAGGTAAAAACTAAAAAAGGCTGCAAATTGCAGCCTTTTTTTATGCTTCTTCGTGAAAAGCAATAAAAGGTACGTTTGTGTGATAAGACATTTTTTTGGTTAAACTAGCATTTAATAGTCTTTGCCAAAAATTTCTATTTCTTTTTACAGAAACTAGCATGTCAATATTTTCTCTATCAATAAAATCAAAAATTTCATCTTCAACATTATCTCCTTCCACAACAATAAATTCTACATTGTTTTCACGATAATTATTAGTCCAAATTGCAACTGTTTCTGCATCTAACGCATCCGGATTTTCTGCCACATGAATACATTTAATTGTAGCTCCAAATCCCCTAGCAATATGTATTAATTTGTCTAAAACTTTTTTGTCGTTAATATTAAATAAAGTAGAAAATGCAATTGTTTTTATTCCTGTAAAAATAGCATCATACGGAACGCTAAGAACAGGAATTTTTAAAGATGTAATTGCATGTGTAGTATTTGATCCTATAATTTTTTGTTCCCATCCAGAATTTCCATTAGTTCCCATAACTACAAAATCAATTGCTTCTTTTTCTACAACATTTTGTAAAATTGTATTTAAAAAACCTTCTTCCAAAATAAATTGCATTGGCACATGATCCAAATTATTTGCTTTTGCAATATTTCGAATAAATGGAACTTGATCTTTAAAATTTTCAAAATTGCTTAGTTCAATCGATTGATAAACTTCCTGAACCATTACAGGATTTGCTGTGGCAGAAATTATAGGCATTTCATAAGCATGTAATACAACAAGAGTTGCCTTTTGATTTTCGGCCATTTTTAAGGCGTAGATTAAGGCATTATTGGCAGTTTTTGAAAAATCAGTAGGAAATAATATTTTTTTCATAACAATTATTATTAATAGGATTTAAAATTACAAAAGCATTTTCAATATCCGAAATTTTTTTGTCTTTATCTTTCCAAAAAGCCATTTTTCAAAACACACAAAAGCGCATTAAAAATAGTATCTTTGTGGCTTATTAAAAGGGTTAAACTATGGTATTACAAGAAACAATTGTGGCATTAGCAACTCCGTCTGGTGCAGGAGCAATTGCAATTATTAGAGTGTCAGGAAAAGATGCTATTTCTTTGGTGAATTCGATATTTAAATCAATAAAAAATAAGGATTTAACCCAACAAAAAACACATACACTTCATTTAGGACATATAGTTGATGGAGAAAAAACGTTAGATCAGGTTTTAGTTTCTTTATTTAAGGGCACAAATTCATATACGGGAGAAAATACAGTTGAAATTTCTTGTCATGGATCTACTTTTATTCAACAACAAATAATTCAGCTTTGTTTGCGCAAAGGAGCAAAAATGGCACAACCAGGTGAGTTTACCATGCGTGCTTTCTTGAACGGAAAACTTGACTTATCTCAAGCAGAAGCAGTTGCTGATTTAATTGCTTCGGACAATGAAGCAAGTCATCAAATTGCGATGCAGCAAATGCGCGGTGGATTTTCGAACGAAATTGCCTTGTTGAGAGAGCAATTATTAAACTTTGCCTCTTTGATTGAGTTGGAATTGGATTTTTCGGAAGAAGATGTTGAATTTGCCGATAGAACGCAATTTAGAGACTTAATCAATCGAATTGAATTTGTATTGAAACGATTAATCGATTCTTTTGCGGTAGGAAATGTAATTAAAAACGGAATTCCTGTAGCTATTGTTGGAGAACCTAACGTTGGAAAATCGACTTTATTGAACGCGTTATTAAACGAAGAACGTGCCATTGTTTCGGACATTGCAGGAACAACTAGAGATACCATTGAGGATGAATTAGTTATTGATGGAATTGGTTTCCGCTTTATTGATACGGCTGGAATTAGAGAAACAACGGATGTTGTGGAAAGTATTGGTATTCAGAAAACGTTTGAAAAAATTGAATCGGCTCAGGTTGTTATTTACTTAATTGATGGCGCCAAATTGAACGATAATTCGCTAGATGAAATTAAACTAGAATTAGAAAAACTAATAAATAAATATCCGTTAAAACCTTTATTGGTTGTTTGTAACAAAAAAGATTTATTAAGCGATGCACAAATAGCACTTTATAACAAAAATATTGATAATTTGATGTTGATGTCTGCTAAAGAAAATATGGGTGTTGAAGAATTAAAACAAGCTTTACTTGGGTTTGTAAACACAGGAGCATTGCGCAATAATGAAACGATTGTAACCAATACTCGCCATTATGATTCTTTGTTAAAAGCTTTGGAAGAAATTGAAAAAGTAAACTGGGGATTACAAACAAACTTATCTGCCGATTTAATGGCGATTGATATTCGTCAGGCGTTGTATTATTTTAGTGAAATTACAGGTCAAGTAACCAATGACGAATTGTTGGGGAATATTTTTGCTAACTTTTGTATCGGTAAATAACCTGTCTTTTTAATACTTTTGTTTGATTTGAAATACTTTGAAAATCAAATAGTTAAGTGTTAAATGTTTTTATAAGATGTCCTTATTTTCTATATTAGTCACAACATATTCACAACATAATAAAAAAGTGTTGTGAAAGTGTTGTGAAAAATTGGTCTCCCTTAACCTAATATAGATTACTATGACTATCACACTGAAACAAAGAAAATTACCAAGTGGAAGAATAAGCCTTCTAATTGAGTATACAAAAGGAGTTGAAGTTTCTTCTTCTGGAAAAAAGAAGTATATCAGAGAATTTGAAAATCTCAAACTCTTTCTACACGGCTCTCCTAATAGTCCAAAGGAGAGAAAGGAAAACAAAGAAGCGCTACAAATGGCTGAGAATATCTTAGCTATTCGACAAAGTGAAAACCTTAGAGGTAAATACGGAATTAAGAATAAGCACAAAGGACAACGTTGCTTCCTGGATTTCTTTCTTGAGAAAACTGAAGAGAAATATGAAAGTCCTAAAAACTACGGAAACTGGACGGCTTCTTTTCTTCATTTAAAACGCTGTATCTCCCCTGCTTTTACTTTTGATGAAGTAGATGATGAATTTTTAAAGAAAGTCAGACATTACTTTGATACAAAGGCGCTTACTAAAAGTAAACTCCCCCTATCCTTAAACTCAAAATACTCTTATCTAAACAAGTTTAGAGCTGCTCTTCGGCTAGCCTTTGAAGAGGGTTATCTAACGATTAACTATGCTCAAAAGGTAAAGAGTTTTAAACAGGCGGAAAGCCAAAGAGAGTATCTTACTTTTAATGAAGTACAACGTCTGGTAAAAACAGATTGTAAATACGAAGTGCTCAAACGAGCTTTTTTATTCTCTTGTTTAACTGGTCTTCGCTGGTCGGATATTAATAAACTTGTTTGGTCTGAGGTAAGAGACGAAGATGATGCTTGTAGAGTCATCTATAGACAAGAAAAAACAGAAGGTGTTGAATATCTTTATATCTCTAAACAGGCAAGAGATCTCTTAGGAGAAAGAGAATCACTGAATCAACTTGTTTTTACTAATCTTAAATATTCTGCTATTTACAATAATGAAATTGTTCGTTGGTGTAACCGAGCGGGTGTAAATCTTCAGCAAAAAGTGGACTGTATGTCTTCAAAGTAATTTGGACACTTTCTTGTAGAGAATAAGATA
>JASLED010000006.1 GCA_030151255.1 Flavobacterium sp. | reverse complement strand
CTTCACTAATGATTTAGGAGCTGATTCACTAGACACTGTTGAGCTTATCATGGAGTTCGAAAAAGAATTCGATATTCAAATTCCAGATGATCAAGCAGAAAACATTGCTACAGTTGGTCAAGCTATCTCTTACATTGAAGAGGCTAAAAAATAATAACTGACAACCCACGTGTTTATACAACACGTGGGTGTTATTATTTTTAAGACATATAATGATTTTGAAAATAAAAAGGACAGGTTTTTACCTGAAAAACATACAAAAAAACAAACCCAATGTTTCCTTTTAAACAAAGAGAAAAATTGGGTTTTTTAACTTATAAACCATAATATTTACTTTATGAAATTAAGGCGAGTTGTTGTTACCGGTCTAGGAGCAGTTACCCCAATTGGGAATAATATCCAAGAGTATTGGAACAATCTTATCAATGGCGTAAGCGGAGCTGCTCCAATTACACATTTTGATGCTACCAATTTCAAAACCCAATTTGCATGCGAAGTAAAAAACTTCAACGTAGAAGATTTTATCGATCGCAAAGAGGCTCGTAAAATGGACAGATATGCTCAATTAGCAATAGTTTGTGCTGACGAAGCAGTTGTAGATTCAGGTTTAGATATAGATAAAATAGACAAAGACAGAGCTGGAGTAATCTGGGGATCTGGAATTGGAGGTTTGGAAACATTTCAAAATGAAGTAACAGACTTCGTAAATGGAAATGGAACACCAAGATTTAACCCTTTCTTTATTCCTAAAATGATTGCCGATATTGCTGGCGGACACATTTCTATAAAATACGGTTTAAGAGGTCCAAACTTCACAACTGTATCGGCGTGTGCTTCTTCTACAAATGCAATTATAGATGCTTTTAATTATATCCGTTTAGGAATGGCCGATATCATGGTTACTGGTGGTTCAGAAGCTGCTGTAACAATTGCTGGTGTAGGCGGATTTAATGCAATGCACGCATTATCAACTAGAAATGACGATCCTCAAACCGCATCTCGTCCAATGGATAAAGATCGTGACGGATTTGTATTAGGTGAAGGCGCTGGTGCTTTAGTTATAGAAGAATATGAGCATGCTGTTGCTCGTGGAGCAAAAATTTATTGTGAAATTGGCGGTGGCGGTATGTCTGCAGATGCGCACCATTTAACAGCTCCACATCCTGATGGATTAGGTGCTACAAATGTAATGCTAAACTGTTTAAGAGATGCTGGTTTACAACCTACTGATGTAGATGTAGTAAACTTACATGGAACTTCTACTCCACTTGGAGATATTGCAGAATCTAAAGCTATTTTAAATGTTTTTGGAGAACATGCATACTCAATGAACTTAAATTCTACAAAATCAATGACTGGTCACTTATTAGGTGCAGCGGGTGTTGTTGAAGGAATTTCGGTTATTTTATCTATCAAACACGGTATTGTTCCTCCAACAATAAACCACTTTACAGATGATGAAAGTATTGATTCTAAATTAAACTTTACTTTCAACAAAGCTCAAAAAAGAGATGTAAAAGTAGGTATGAGTAATACTTTTGGTTTTGGTGGTCACAATGCTTGTATATTGGTGAAAAAATTAGATATGTAATACCACAACTTAATGTTGAATACTATATTTAATAAAATATTCAAAAACTCCCGTTCAATAAAAAAGGACGGGAATTTTTATCAGAAGATTATTCAAATTATAGATGCAGAACCAGTAGATCTAGCTTATTATGAACTAGCATTTACACATAGATCTATGAATAAAACTGATAATCAAGGCAATGCATTAAACTACGAGCGTTTAGAATTTCTAGGCGATGCAATGCTAAATTCAGTAATTGCATCACATCTTTACCTTGAGGTTCCAAATGGAGACGAAGGTTATCTAACCAAAATGCGCTCAAAAATTGTAAGTAGAGAAAATCTAAATAAAATTGGAAAAGACTTACGATTAATTAACTTGGTTGAAAGCAAAATGGGCAATCAACAATTTGGAGAAAATATTCATGGTAATATTTTAGAATCGTTAATTGGAGCTATTTATTTAGATAGAGGATATCCTGCCTGTGAAAAATTTATTCACCATCGTCTAATATCTACCATAAAAGACATTCAGCATCTAGAAACAAAAATTACAAGTTATAAAAGCTTGTTGATAGAATGGTGTCAAAAAACAAAACATTCTTTCAAATTTGATTCTTTTGAAGAACAAACCATGGAGGATGTAAAATATTTTGGAGTTAAACTATTTATTGACAATAAATTAATTGCGAAAGGAAGAGCCACATCAAAGAAAAAAGCTGAAGAAAAGGCATCTCAAAGAGCATATTTTGCATTACAGAGCAAAATAAACCCCTAATTTATTCAAATAGTTAACATTAACTTAATAATTCTTCTAATTATCATCACTTTTTTAAGAACATAAAATCGTATCTTTGTATCTAATCAATAGCAAAGATGGGAGCGGTAGTTCTAAAATTGGAAGACTTTGAGGCTGAAAACTATAGCCTAATAGCAATACATTCATCGCGCAAAGAAGACTTCAAGGTTACTTACCTTGTAAATACTGCATTGAGTTTATATTTAGAACGCACAAAAAACGATGTAGAAATAGAAACAGAACAAGGTTTGGCTTGTTTTTCTTTATTTGAATATGATGATACCGATTATCATGTTTTATGGAAATTAGTATCCAATAAAGCCTTTTTATTTCCAGAATCTCAAATAAACGCTCCACTGTTTCAAAACGTTGTATCTACAATTAGCAAACAAGGCTATTTATTACCTGAATTAAAAATGGTAGATTACTTTCTAAAAATTGAAAATACAGACGAACAATTTGATATTTCTACAGTAATCGAAAAAATAAAATCCATTAAATTGGTTTCTGCTGTTTATGAAATAAAAGCAGAAAATATTAAATCTAAAAACAACCTAATTTTTTAAAAATATGGTAGCAAAAAAAAGAACAAAAATCGTAGCAACTTTAGGCCCAGCTTCAAGTTCAAGAGAAGTATTACACAACATGATTAAAGCTGGTGTAAATGTATTTAGAATCAACTTTTCTCACGCAGACTACGATGATGTACAAGCAAAGATTGATATAATTAGAGATTTAAATAAAGAATTTGGCTACACAACTTCAATCTTAGGTGATTTACAAGGACCTAAATTGCGTGTAGGAATTATGGCAGAAGATGTGATTGTAAATCCTGGAGATACAATTACTTTTTCTACAAAAGAAGAATTCAAAGGAGATGCTAACCGCGTTTACATGAACTACAAAAAATTTCCTAGTGATGTAAATACTGGAGAACAAATTTTGTTAGATGACGGTAAACTGATCTTCGAAGTTGTTGAAACAAATAGCATTGACGAAGTTGTTGCAAAAGTGATTCAAGGAGGTCCTTTAAAATCTAAAAAAGGAGTAAACTTACCAATGACTAAGGTATCTTTACCTGCGTTGACCGAAAAAGATATTAGAGATGCTATTTTTGCTATTAAAGCGCAAGTAGATTGGATTGCTTTATCATTTGTAAGAACACCTGAAGATTTAATCGATTTACAAAATTTGATTAATGAACATTCAGATCACAAAATTCCAATTATAGCAAAAATAGAAAAACCAGAAGCTGTTAAAAACATCAATAAATTAATTGCTTACTGTGATGCCTTAATGGTTGCTCGTGGAGATTTAGGAGTAGAAATTCCTGCACAAGAAGTTCCGTTAATTCAAAAACAATTGGTGCAAATAGCTAAAAACGCTCGTATACCTGTAATCATTGCAACACAGATGATGGAAACAATGATTTCTAGTCTTACACCAACACGTGCAGAAGTAAACGACGTTGCCAACTCTGTAATGGATGGAGCAGATGCAGTTATGCTTTCTGGTGAAACATCGGTAGGTAGTTACCCTGTACAAGTAATTGAGAGAATGACACAAATTATTCAAAGTGTAGAAAATTCTCCATTAATTAATGTGCCTCAAAATCCGCCAACAATCAAAACAAATCGTTATATCACAAAAAACATTTGTTACCACGCAGCGTTAATGGCAAATGATATTGAAGCAAAAGCTATTTGTACACTTACAAACAGTGGATACACAGCTTTCCAGATTTCTGCTTGGAGACCAAATAGTGATATTTTGGTATTTACTTCAAACAAACGCATCCTAACGCAATTAAATCTTCTTTGGGGAGTTCAAGCGTATTATTATGATAAATACGTAAGTACAGATGAAACCATCGAAGACATCAACAATATGGTGGTAGAAAAAAATCATGCGCAAAAAGGCGATATGGTAATAAACTTAGCTGCAATGCCAATAGTTGAAAAAGGAATGGTTAATACTCTGAGAATATCAGAGATTAAATAATTCGAAATTATCGTAATGTAATGAAGGGCACTCATATGAGTGCCCTTTTTTAATATCTACTAACTACAATAAAAACACTCAATACCATAAGCTTCTGTCTTTTAAAACTTTTCTAGTATAAAAAATAAAAATATTGATTAGATTTGGTTCCAGATTAAACTACTTAATTATGAAAAAAAGATATTTGTTAATCGGTTTTCTTTTAACATTGAGTAATGCACTACATGCTCAATACAAAACGATTACAAAAAAAGATGCTAACGGATATAGCTATGAGTTTGTAGAAAACGATCCTACAAAAACTAGAATTTATACGTTAAACAACGGATTAAAAGTATACTTGGCTCAAAATCAAGACGAACCAAGAATTCAAACTTATATTCCTGTAAGAACAGGTTCTAATAACGATCCAGAAGATAGCACAGGATTAGCTCACTATTTAGAGCACATGTTATTTAAAGGAACTGATAATTTAGGAACAATCAACTGGCAAGCAGAGCAGTTATTACTTCAACAAATTTCAGATTTATACGAGCAACACAAAAAGGAGACAAATCCTGAGTTGAAAAAACAAATCTATAAAAAGATAGATGAAGTTTCTAAAGCAGCTTCTCAATATGCTGTAGCAAACGAATATGACAAATCTGTAGCATCAATTGGCGCAACAGGAACAAATGCTCATACTTGGTTTGATGAAACAGTTTATAAAAATGATATTCCTTCAAATGAATTAGAAAAATTCTTAATTATTGAAAAAGAGCGTTTTTCAAAATTAGTTTTACGTTTATTTCACACAGAATTAGAGGCTGTTTACGAAGAGTTTAATCGCGGTCAAGACAACGATTTCTGGGCAACCAATGAAAAAATGATGAGCTTATTGTTTCCTACAACTCATTACGGAACACAAACAACAATAGGAACATCTGACCACTTGAAAAACCCTTCAATGGTTGCAATTCACAATTATTTCGATCAATATTACGTACCTAATAATATTGCTGTAGTTTTAGTTGGTGATTTACAGTTTGATGAAACAATTAAAATGGTTGATAAATATTTTGGTTCTATGAAAAAAGGACCTCAACCTGTAGAATATGTAGCTGTAGAACAACCTTTAACAAAAATTCAATCTGCAGATGTATATAGCCCACAAAGTGAGCGTGTAGAAATTGGTTTCCGTTTAGGTGGTGCTAAAACAAATGATGCATTGTATGTAACAATGATAGATATGTTATTGAGCAACGGACAAGCAGGATTAATTGACCTTGATATTAATCAAAAACAACGTTTGTTATATGCTAGAAGTAGCCCAATGATTATGAAAGATTATTCTGTTCATTCTTTAATGGGTATGCCAAATGAAGGTCAATCATTAGAAGATGTAAGAGATATCTTACTTACAGAATTAAATAAAATTAAAAAAGGAGAATTTGACAATTGGTTATTGCAAGCTGTAATTAACGAATTGAAGAAAAATTCAATGGAACTTGTTGAAAACAATGATGAAATGGCTACAGAAATGTACCAAGCATTTATTCAAGGAGTAAGCTGGGAAGAGGCTGTAAGCACTATTTCTCGTATGGAAAAAATTACAAAAGAAGATATTGTACGTTTTGCCAACGAAAACTACGGTGATAACTATGCTATTGTTTACAAAAAACAAGGAGAAAACAAAGATTTAGTTCGCGTTGAAAATCCTGGTATTACACCAATAGACATCAATAGAGAAAGCGAATCTCAGTTCTATAAAGAATTAAACAAAGTAGTTGTAAAAGATATTAAACCTGAATTTGTTGATTTTGATACATCAATCAAAAAAGATCAAATCGGAAAAAATAAAGCTACTTTATATTCAATCCAAAATACAACAAACAACTTAGCTACATTAACTTACATCACTCCTCTTGGATCTGATAACGACAAAAAGTTAAGCTTAGCATTGGGCTATTTAGATTATTTGGGAACTAAGAAATATTCTGCTGCAGATATTCGCAAAGAATTTTACAAATTAGGTGTTGATTTCTCGATAAGTTCAGGAACAGATAAAACATATATTTCTTTAAAAGGATTAAAAGAAAATATGCCTGAAGGTATTAAATTGCTAGAGCACTTGGTTAAAAATGCAAAAGCAGATCAAGAAGCTTATGACAATTTAGTAGATCAAATTTTAAAATCTCGTTTTGATGCAAAATCTAGCAAAGCTGGTATTCAAAGAGCATTAAACAACTATATTGTTTCTGGTGGAGAATTGAGTCGTTTTACAGATATCTTAAGCGAACAAGAATTAAAAGCAATCAAACCTGCAGATTTAGTAAAAATGTTGCATTCATTCTTTGATTACAATCAAGATGTTTTCTATTACGGAAATGATATCAACTCAATTAAAAAATCTATCGCAGATCATCATAATCTTGGAAAAGGCAAAAAACTTCCTGCTAAAAGAGAATATGCAGAACCAGCATCAACTGGAACAGTATATTTTGCACCATACGATATGGTTCAGGCAGAAATTTCTTACCGCGGACGTGAGCAAAAATTCAACAAAGATTTATTAGCTACTTCAAGCGTATTTAATAGCTATTTTGGTGGAGGAATGGCTTCTGTTGTATTCCAAGAAATTAGAGAATCAAAATCATTAGCTTATTCGGCTTATGCTTATTACGCAAATGCTGGTAAATCGGATAAATACAATTATGTAATGGCTTATGTTGGTACACAAGCTAACAAATTGCCACAAGCTGTTGATGCAATGATGGAGTTGATGAATGACATGCCACAAACAGAAAGTCAGTTCGAAAATGCTAAAAACTCTGCATTAAAAAGTATTGCTACACAACGTTATAGAAAAGCTCAAATTTTCTATTACTGGTTGTCTTTACAAGAAAGAGGAATTAACTATGATATCAACAAAGACATTTTCACGCAAACGCAACACATGAAAATGACTGATTTAGTAAACTTCTTTAATCAACATGTAAAAGGAAAAACATTTAATGTTGGACTTTTAGGGAAAAAAGAAAACTTAGATTGGGAAGCAGTAAAAAAATTCGGACCAATTAAAGAATTAAACTTAGAAGATTTATTCGGTTATTAATCGATATATCCAAATATAAAAAAGGTCTTGCCAATGGCAAGACCTTTTTTTATTGTATTATCATTTATTATCCATCAATAATGGCTACATATTCTAAAGCTTTTTTAATCGATTTTACCTGATCAAACGACAATAATAATCGCAAGCCATTTTTTGTTTGCTTTTCTTTCATTTTACACAAATGAGCACTTTGCTGAATAAAAGTAAGTACTTGTCTAAACTTAGGCGAAGTGTAAAAGCCAGAACTTTGATCGCTAATAAAATAACAAATCATTTTTCCTTGCTTTAGCACCACTTTTTCAATTCCGATATTAGTAGCATGCCATTTAATGCGCAAACTGTCTAATAAGGCTACTGCTTGCCTTGGCAATGGTCCAAATCGATCGATTAATCGCTGTTCGTAAGCTTTTAAATCTGTTTCATTAGTAATTGAGCTTAACTCGTTGTATAAGTTCAATCGTTCTGTAATATTATTAATGTATTCATCAGGGAAAAGTATTTCGTAATCGGTATCTATTTGACAATCTTTTACAAAAACTTTATTCTCTTCTTTGGCATCTTCTTCATATAAGTCTTTAAACTCATTTTCTTTCAGTTCTTCAATAGCTTCTTGCATAATTTTTTGGTAAGTTTCAAAACCAATTTCATTGATAAATCCACTTTGTTCTCCTCCAAGTATATCTCCGGCACCTCGAATTTCAAGATCTTTCATTGCAATATTAAACCCGCTACCCAAATCGCTAAATTGCTCTAAAGCCTGAATACGTTTACGTGCTTCTTCTGTCATTGCAGAATATGGTGGGCAAATAAAATAGCAAAATGCCTTTTTATTACTTCTTCCTACACGTCCGCGCATTTGATGCAAGTCAGACAAACCGAAATTATTTGCATTATTAATCAAAATGGTATTTGCATTTGGCACATCTAACCCACTTTCGATAATAGTTGTAGCTACCAAAACATCAAACTGCCCATCCATAAAGGCCAGCATCAATTCTTCTAGCTTTTTACCATCCATTTGCCCGTGCCCTATACCTACTTTTGCATTAGGAACCAAACGCTGAATCATTCCGGCTACTTCACGTATGTTTTCTATTCTATTATTGATAAAATATACCTGCCCTCCTCTTTCTATTTCATAAGCTATAGCATCGCGAATAATTTCTTCATTAAAACCAACAACGCTGGTTTCTATTGGATAACGATTAGGCGGTGGCGTTGTAATTACAGATAAATCTCTGGCAGCCATTAATGAAAACTGTAACGTTCTCGGAATTGGCGTTGCAGTTAAGGTTAATGTATCAATGTTTTCTCCAATAGTTTTTAATTTATCTTTTACAGCAACTCCAAACTTTTGTTCTTCATCAATAATCAACAAACCTAAATCTTTAAATACAATACCTTTATTTACCAATTGATGTGTGCCAATAATGATATCTATTTTACCATTGGTTAATTCTTCTAAAATTTCTGTTTTTTGTTTTCCTGTTTTAAAACGATTGATGTAATTTACCTTTACAGGCATATCTTTTAATCGTTCTGAAAGTGTTTTATAATGCTGAAATGCCAAGATTGTAGTTGGAACCAAGATTGCCACTTGCTTTCCGTTATCAACCATTTTAAATGCAGCGCGAATAGCTACTTCCGTTTTTCCAAAACCAACATCCCCACAAACCAATCGATCCATTGGTCGATCGCTTTCCATATCTGCTTTTACATCTTGTGTAGCTGTGTATTGATCTGGTGTATCTTCATAAATAAACGAACTTTCTAACTCATGTTGCAAATAACTATCTGGCGCACACTGAAATCCTCTTTGCATTTTTCGTTTTGCATACAACTGAATCAAATTAAATGCAATATGCTTTACTCTTGCTTTAGTTTTATTTTTAAGATTTTTCCAAGCGCTAGAACCCAATTTATGTATTTTTGGTATAGTGCCATCTTTTCCGTTGTATTTGGCAATTTTGTGCAACGAATGAATACTTACATAAACAATATCATTGTCTGCATAAACCAATTTAATAGCTTCTTGCATTTTACCTTCGACCTGAATTTTTTGCAATCCACCAAATTTTCCAATTCCATGATCGATATGTGTTACATAATCACCTACAGTTAAAGAATTAATTTCTTTTAGCGTAATAGTTTGCTTTTTGGTATATCCGTTTTTTAATGAAAACTTATGATAACGCTCAAAAATTTGATGATCTGTATAGCAAGCAATTTGTTTTTCTTCATCAATAAACCCGCCATACAAAGGCATTACAATTGTTTTGTATTGCTGTACTAAACTTTTTTTATCTTTTTCGTCTCGCAACGATTCGAAAATATCTTTGAAACGACGCGCCTGATTTTCATTGGCACAATATAAATAATTTGTATAACCATTATCTGTATTGTAATTTAGATTATCGGCCAATAAATCAAATTGTTTATTGAAAGAAGGTTGCACTTTGGTGTGTAAAACATATTCTTTTTTGGCTTGTAATAATGCGCTATCGCTTAATTCAATGTAGTTGAAATTTTCTGCTTGCTGCACAAATGTTTTTCCATTTAAAAACATCTGAGAAGGATCAGAATATTTTAATTCTTTGTTCAACTTCTCAAAAATTGTAATTGCCTTTTCGTAATTATGATTGAGTTGATCGGCAATAAACGCTGTATTCTGCGCAACAATTACTGTTTTTTCGGTAATGTATTCTAAAAAACTTTCTCTTGCTTCGGCAGTAAATTTATTTTCGACATTGGGAATAATTGTAATTTTTTTCTGACGTTCTAATGACAATTGCGTTTCTACATCAAACGTACGAATACTATCAATTTCATCGCCAAAAAACTCAATTCTGTATGGATTATCGTTTGAAAATGAAAATACATCTATAATTCCTCCACGAACAGAAAATTCGCCAGGTTCGGCCACAAAATCTACTCTTTTAAAATTATATTCAAATAAAGTTTCGTTTACAAAATCAATCGATAATGAATCTCCTAAACTTACTTTTAACGTATTTTTTTCTAATACTTTTTTGGTAACTACTTTTTCAAAAATAGCTTCGGCATAAGACACAATTATTGCTGGTTTTTTTCGAGAACTAATACGATTTAAAACCTCAGCACGCAACAAAACATTGGCATTATCTGTTTCTTCAATTTGATAAGGACGACGATAAGATCCTGGATAGAATAAAACATCTTCCTTATTTATCAATGTTTCTAAATCATTTAGGTAATAAGCCGCTTCTTCTTTGTCTTTGAAAATAAGTAAAAAAGGTAATTCTGCTTGGCGAAAAATTGCTTCTATTTGAAATGATAAAGATGAACCAACCAAGCCTTTTAAACAAATTACTTGTTTTGTTGTGGTGATATCTTGTACCAATTGTTTGGTAACTATACTTTCGTTAAAAAGTTTTTTGATTTCCATACTTATTCTACTTCTTCAGGATTGGCATTTCGAGTATTATTCATCAATTCTTTCATTTCTTCTATCATCAAATCTTCTCCTTCTTCTTTTTCGTAATTATCGCGAAGCAAATCTTCTTCCATCATCTTTACCAACTCATTCAAACTTTTTTGCACATCTTTTAAACAAACATCTACCTTCTCTAAATCAATTGGAGAAAGATTAATGTACATATCTAAATTTTGAATATAAGTAAGTAACGTTGTGTAACGTGCCTTTATATCTGGTTGATCAATTTCTGCTGGATAACCTTGATAAGTTAGATTTTGTGCAATTTCGCTCAGCGCTTGTGCTTTTTTCTGAAATGCACCAATTGTTGATACTGGTTTTAGTTTTAGCTCGTTTACTAATGCCATCCAAGGTTTCCAATCTTCCAAAATAGGATTTAAAGTTTTAGAACCTCTTGGAACGTTTATTTTCCATACTTCATTTAAATGATTAAACACGCTGTCATTATACGCTTGTATTTTTTCTTGATCGCGAAAACCATCTTCTTCTTGCTTTTTACAAGATGTAAAACTTAAAACAACAACAAATAGTAATGTCAAAAAATTTTTCATAGGTTGTATTTTCAAAGTACCAAATTTACGAATGTTATTGAATTAATAT